>DAITLT010000053.1:972-14393 GCA_036835505.1 Pseudomonas sp. | reverse complement strand
ATCAGTACTTCTTTGGAGTACACAGCGCCGGTGGGGTTGTTCGGGTTGATCAGCACCAGGGCCTTGGTGTTGGGGGTGATCTTGGCGCGCATGTCGGCAATGTCAGGGAACCAGCCGGCCTGCTCGTCGCACAGGTAGTGCACCGGGTTGCCGCCGGACAGGGCCACGGCGGCGGTCCACAGCGGGTAGTCGGGGGCCGGGATCAGCACTTCATCGCCGTTGTTGAGCAGCGCCTGCATGGCCATCACGATCAGTTCGGACACGCCATTGCCTAGGTAGATGTCCTCAATGCCGACGCCTTCCACCTGCTTTTGCTGGTAGTACTGCATCACCGCCTTGCGCGCGCTGAACAAGCCTTTGGAGTCGCTGTAGCCCTGGGCGGTGGGCAGGTTGCGGATCACGTCCAGGAGGATTTCCTCGGGCGCCTCGAAGCCGAAGGGGGCCGGGTTGCCGATGTTCAGCTTGAGGATGCGCTGGCCTTCGTCTTCCAGGCGCTTGGCGTGCTTGAGCACCGGGCCGCGAATGTCGTAGCAGACGTTGGCGAGCTTGTTGGATTTGCTGATCTGCATGGAAATGATCCTGAAAGAAACAAACGCCGCGGAAAAATGCTGCAACAGGCTTGATCTGGCTCGCCTTGGCAGTGCTTGGCGTGGGTGACAAACTGGGGTCGAATCATACGTTCGGCCCGACCTTGGGGAAAGGGACAGGCCGGGCTTTTTTCTCCTTTGCGAGGTGCTTATGGAAAAGTTGGAAAAGCCACTGCAGGCCTGGCGTGAGCAGTTGTCCGAGGAGGCGTTTCAGGTGTGCCGGCTGAAAGGCACCGAGCGGCCGTTTTCGGGTGCTTATCACGCCACTACATTGCCGGGGCGCTACCTCTGCACGTGCTGTGGTGCTGAGCTGTTTGATGCATCTGCCAAGTTTGATGCGGGCTGTGGCTGGCCAAGTTACTTTCAGCCAGTGACGGCCAGCGCGGTGGTCAATCAGGCTGACAGCAGCCATGGCATGCAGCGCACTGAAGTGCTCTGTGCGCGCTGTGATGCGCACTTGGGCCATGTATTTGATGACGGCCCGGCACCGACCGGTTTGCGTTACTGCATCAACTCCGTCGCGCTCAAACTTCAGTCGCCAAACGCCTAGAGAGTGGTTTGCCGGGGAGGTGTGCTGAATAATCGAATTGTGTGCAATTGAATTGCTCGCTATATTACGCGAGCCAATTCTTTCGCGAGATTCATCCCATGAGCAATCAGCTTCTCAGCATTCCCTGCACCACCATCAAGGGTGAGCAGAAAACCCTGGCCGACTTTGCCGGCAAGGCCATTTTGGTGGTCAACACCGCCAGCAAGTGCGGTTTTACCCCGCAATATGAGGGCTTGGAAAATCTCTGGCAGACCTACAAGGATCAGGGGCTGGTGGTGCTGGGCTTTCCCTGCAACCAGTTTGGCAAGCAGGAGCCGGGCAACGAAGGGGCGATCTCCGAATTTTGCGAGCTGAACTTCGGCGTGAGTTTTCCGCTGTTCAAGAAGGTCGACGTCAACGGCGCCGCGGCTCATCCGCTGTTTGTGCAGCTGAAGAAAACCGCCCCCGGTTTGCTCGGCAGTCAGGGCATCAAGTGGAACTTCACCAAGTTTCTGATTGGCAAGGACGGTCAATGGGTCAAGCGTTTCGCCCCGACCACCAAGCCGCAAGAGCTGTGTGGCGAGATCGAAGCCTTGCTGCAATGACCCCGTCACCATTGATGGACGAGGCGGCGCTGCAACTGGATAACCAGTTGTGCTTCAAGTTGTACGCCGCCTCCAGGGCCGTGACCCGTGCCTACAAACCGATGCTTGAGCAACTGGGCCTGACCTATCCGCAGTATCTGGCCATGCTGGTGTTGTGGGAGTGGCACGACACGCCGCCGGCTACACCTACGGTGAAGGCGCTGGGCGAGCGTTTGTTGCTCGACTCCGGCACCCTGACCCCGCTGCTCAAGCGTCTGCAGCAGTTGGGTTTGCTGCTGCGTCAGCGCGCCAGCCACGATGAGCGTGAAGTGCATCTGTGCCTGACGGCTGCCGGCCAGGCCCTGCGCGCTCAGGTGCTGCCTTTGCGGGCAGGCTTGCTGTGCGCCAGTGGCGCCTCGGCGCAGGAACTGGAGCAGTTGCGTGAGCAGTTGGGCGCTTTGCTGACGCGCCTTATGGCGCTGCCTTGATGCTCAGCCATTGCTTGAGCAGGGCGGCTAACTGCTCCATGCGAAAGGGTTTGGCCAGGTAATCGTCCATGCCGGCGGCGCGGCAACGCTCGCGCTCATCGGCCATGGCGTTGGCGGTCAGGGCAATGATCGGCAGGTCATGCCAGGCCGGGTTCTGGCGAATCCGGCGGGTCGCCTCGTAGCCGTCCATCACCGGCATGTTGCAGTCCATCAGCACCACATCCACGGCTTCGCGGGCCAGGCAGGCGAGGGCTTCCTCGCCTTGGGTGGCGAGCAGCACCTGGTAGCCCAGTTTGCCCAGCATGCCTTTGGCCACCAGTTGATTGACCGGATTGTCCTCGACCAACAGCACGCGACTGTGCGCTTGTGCCGCGTTGCTGGCGCTTGGCGGCGGCGCTGCGAGTGTGCCGGCGTGCGGCTGCAAGGTCTGCGCCAGTAGTTGCTGCAGTTGCTGGCGCAGCAGCGGTCGAGCCAGTTGGCTAAAGGGCGCCAGTTGACGCGCCTGTTCGCTGTCGAGGAAATCGCCATAACGGCAAAGCAGCACCAGCGGCCCCTGGTATTGGCTGCGCAGTGGCTTGAGTTGCGCCGGGTCGGCACAGATCAGCAGGTCTGCATCGAGTGGTGCCTGGGGCAGCACGCCCGCGCGCAACTGATAATCCAGCCCCCAACTGGGCAGCAGTTGGCCCAGCAGTTCGGCCAGGCCACTGCGCTCATCAAGCACCGCGAGCACGCGCCCGTGCAAGGCCTGAGGCGGCGTGGCGGCTTGCTGTTGGGTCAGCGGCAGCTCGGCGCAGAATTGACTGCCGCGCTGCTCTTCGGAACTCAGGCTGAGCTGGCCGTGCATGGCTCGGCATAGGGTGCGGGTTAGGGTCAGGCCCAGGCCGGTGCCGCCATATTGACGGGTGGTGCCGAGATTGGCTTGGGTGAACGGCTGGAAGATTTTGCTTTGTTGCTCGGCACTGATGCCGATGCCGGTGTCTTCAACGCAAATCTGCACTCCGTTGGGGGTGGCGCGCAGGCGCAGGTCGACCCGCCCGTGATGGGTGAACTTCAAGGCGTTGGACAGCAGGTTGCTGATGATTTGTCGAACCCTGGTCGGATCGCCAAGAACCAGGCTCGGCAACTGCGGATCAATCAGGCAGGTCAGCTCCACATCCTCGGCGGCGTTCTGCGACAGCAGGCTGGCGGTCTCCTCGGCCAGCTTGGCCAGGTCGAAGGGAAGCTGCTCCAGTTGCAGTTGTCCGGCCTCGATCTTGGACAGATCAAGGATGTCGTTGAGCAGTTCCAGCAACACGTTGCCCGATTCATTGGCAATGCTCAGTTGCTGTTGCTGTTGTGCATTCAGTGGGCTGTCCAGGGTCAGGGCCAGCATGCCCAGCAGGCCGCTTAGCGGGGTGCGAATTTCGTGACTCATGCTGGCCAGAAACGCCGCCCGTGCCTGCGCCGTTTGCAGGGCGTTGCTGCGGGATTTTTCCAGCTCCTGATTGGACTGGGTCAGGCGCGCATTGCTGGCTTTGAGTTCGGTGGTGCGGGTGGAAATAACCGTTTCCAACTCACTGAGGTACTGGGTCAGGCGCTCTTCGGCGGCCAGGCGGCTACTGATCTGCTTGCTGATGTTATGCAGTTGGGCATTGGCAACCTCGACCAGTACGCCGATTTCATCGCGTTCATGGCCGGGCGGGCAGCTTAGGTTGGCTTGGCCGGGGATGCTCGAGTCGCGCTCGCTGATGGCGCGAATCACGCTGCTCAGGGGCTTGGTCAACATAAAGTAGAACAGCACCAGGAGGATCAATGAGAGCAGCAGGCTGCGAACAAAGCCGGCGGCCATGGTCAACAGTGCCCGGCCCAGAAAGTGGCTGCCAAAGGCAAAGGTGTCGACTTCCAGGTGCAGCTCGCCCAGGGCCTCTTGGGGTGAGTGATTGGTCAGCAGTGGCAGGCTGAATTGGCGTTCGCTGCCAAACAGGAAGTCGCTGATCGGCCGATAACGGCTGTCCTGTCGCGGCCGACTGACGCTGGCCAGGCTGGCGCCGCTGTTGTCGAGGATCTCGGCGCGGATGATGGCGGGCGAGTTGAGCAGACCCAGGACCAGTTCATGGGCCAGTTCGGCGTCGATGTTGTAGGTGATACGGGTGGCCGGCGTGCGGCTGATTTCCAGCAGGGTATGGATTTCCCGGTCGATCGAAGCCTCTTGATTGGCGTAGTCGATGCTGACCTGCAGCAGGCTCAACAAGGTTCCAAGAATAAAGGCCACCAGCACCGTGAGGCTGGCCTGTTTGAATGACAGGCGGCGGGTGAAGGGGATATTCATGGGACGCGATCAGGCCTTACTGTTGGGCGTTGCAAGCATAGCCCATTGGCGGCCTGGCCTGGCAGGGGTGGGCCCTTGGGGTGCTGGCGATTGCTGCCGACATTGGCTGGCCTGCTCAGTGTTTGCCGCTGAGTTTGGCCAGGGTGCGCAGCTCGCCGGGCAACACGCCTTGCACGCTGGGGCGGGCTTTGATGTGGGCGAGCAGGTTGGCCAGTTGTGGCCAGCGTTGGCTGTCGAGCTGTTCGCCGCCGTGTTCAAGGTTGATCAACTGACAACTGAGCGCCAGGTCGGCCATGCTCAGTTGGTTATCGACGCAGTAGTCGGCGCTGCCCAGGGTTTTTTCCAGGTAATCGAAGTGGCTGGGCAATTTGTCATGCAGGGCGCTCTGCACGGCGGCCTCATCGCAGGGTTGCTGCAGGGTCGGTTGCAGCACGCGGTTGCGGAAGACGACAAAGGTGGTCAGGGGCGCAAGCTCGTAATCGGCGTATTTCTCCAGCCAGTTGATCCTGGCGCGCTGCGCCGGGGTGTGGCCGTAGAGGGGCGGCAGGTCGGGGTATTGTTCTTCCAGGTAGTGGCAGATCACGCTGGAGTCGGCGAGGCTAAGATCGCCGTCCTTTAGCGCCGGAATCCGCCCCAGTGGACTGATCTCGCGATACCACTCGGGTTGGCCGAAGGGCATGATGATTTCCAGCTGGTAGTCCAGACCCTTTTCGGCGAGAAACAGACGCAGCTTGCGCACGAAAGGTGAAAGGGGTGCGCCGTAGACGATCAGGCTCATGGGCAATCCTTGTCGAGAGGAATGAGTCAATTGGGTTGGGCTTAAAAGCTCTTTTTCTTCCAGCTGTCTTCGTCGTCCAGATCCTTGAGGCCTTCGGTCAACTGGTTGACTTCATTCTCGGCAGGTTTGCTGGTTTCCAGGACCATGGCGTTGGCGCGTGCCAGATGGTTTTCCAATTGCGCCAGCTGCGCCTGGTATTTGCCCGGTTCGGGTTGCTTGCGCAGGTACTGCACGCCGCGCTCGAAGGCCAGGCGGGCTTGTCCGGGTTGATCCTTTTGCAGGGCCTGCTGGCCAAGGTTGTTGAAGAAGTCGATGTGCAGCAGGCACAGCATGTGCTGGATTTCCTTATTCCAGTGTTTGGCCTCGCTGGCTTGCAACTGGCCATCCTGGGCGGCACGGCTGATCTGGCTGTGCAGGTTTTCCAGGATAAAGCGCACTTCCTTGGCGCGGGCCTCGGTGTTGATCGGTTGCACAGGATTGCCGATGGCGATCAGCTCGTTCTTGTTGACCTGCTCACGTAACTCGGCAATCCGCGTGCGCAGCTCGCTGTTGGCCTTGTCCAGCGGCAGCAGACGATCGCTGGCTTGTAGCTCCAGGCGGCTGAGCAGCAGTTTCAGGGCTGGAGTCATCAACTGGCCGGGCAGTGTGTCGGAAACACTCCGGCTACGGCGCGTGCGGTCGATAAGATCGGCTTTCAGGCGGGCTTTTTCCAGCTTGCTGCTTTCCAGCATATGGTTGATGTAGGCGATGGCGATCAGCAACGAGATGCCGGCTACAATCAGCAGGGTTATGACAAGTGGTGACACCGCTAAAGCCTCATATAGGTGATTTTCGCTTGAGTGTAGTGCCTTCGCCCTATTGCTCATAGCGCCAGCGCTGTTTATGCCTTGAAGTCATTGATTTAAAAAAGATTAACTCGGGGGTTGACGACTCTGCGAAGGCTCCCTAGAATGCGCGCCACTTCAGGCAGAAAGGCGAAAGCCAAACGCTGAAGGCGGATGGGTTGATGAGAAAAACCCGGTTTGCATCCGAAGCGTGTCCCCTTCGTCTAGTGGCCTAGGACACCGCCCTTTCACGGCGGTAACAGGGGTTCGAGTCCCCTAGGGGACGCCATATTGCGGGAATAGCTCAGTTGGTAGAGCACGACCTTGCCAAGGTCGGGGTCGCGAGTTCGAGTCTCGTTTCCCGCTCCAAATTCACAAAAACGCCGCTCATTGAGCGGCGTTTTTGTTTGTGCGCTTTAAATGCCCAAGAACCAAGCCCGGCGGTTTTTCGCGCGGCTTGGTTCTTTTAAATCCCCAGTGTCAGTGCTGGGGGCCTTGGGTCGACAGGCTCAGCAGTTGTTTTTCCTGATTCCAGTCGAAGGGCTCGCCGTTCTGGGCGGCTTCGTAGCGGCGCTCGTCCAGGGCCTGAAACATTTGCAGCTCTTCATCGGGCATGTAGTGCAGGCAGTCGCCGCCGAAGAACCACAGCAGGTCGCGGGGGACCAGGTGGGCGATTTGCGGGTAGCGATGGATGATCTGGCAGATCAGGTCCTGGCCCAGGTAGAGGTTTTCATCCGGGGCGGCCGGCAGTTGCGTCAGCAACTCGTCGAAGCGCTCAAGAAACAGGGCATGGTTGTCTTCCGGCACCTGCTCGGCTTCGCCGAGGGCAAGCAGGATGCTGCGCAGGTGGGTCAGCAGGGCAAGGTGGTGGTCGATATAACTGTTGGCCATGGGGCTGTCCTCGGCAAAAAATCAAGCGCGCGAGTATAGGCGGCTGGCTGGCGGCTGTCCTGTTTGCCGTGCGCCCGCGGTAATGGCTGGCACGTCGGCGGTGCTGGCGCCGCTTGGATGAACGTGCGGGTGGGCATGTTGTGCCCGTGGCTTTGCAGGCTGACCCGCCTGGTCTGCGGGTTGATTCGCCGCGGCTGAGTTGCATTTGTCCCTGGGCGCCCTTATCTACAGACTCCCTTCTTTTTCGCGTGCGCACTCTATGCCTTCTGCTCTGTCCATCCGCCAGTTGGGCAAAACCTATGGCAATGGCTTTCAGGCCCTCAAGGGCATTGATCTTGAGGTGGCCGAAGGTGATTTTTTTGCCTTGCTGGGCCCTAACGGGGCCGGCAAATCGACCACCATCGGCATCCTCTCAACCCTGGTAAACAAAACCAGCGGTACGGTGAATGTCTTTGGCCATGACCTCGATCGCTCGCCGTCGGCCTTGAAGCGCTGTCTGGGTGTGGTGCCGCAGGAGTTCAACTTCAATCAGTTCGAGAAGACCTTCGATATCGTCACCACCCAGGCCGGCTATTACGGCATTCCGCTGAAGCTAGCCAAGGCGCGGGCCGAGCAATACCTGACCCAGTTGGGCCTGTGGGATAAGCGCGATGTGCCCTCGCGGATGCTCTCCGGGGGGATGAAACGGCGCCTGATGATCGCTCGGGCGCTGGTGCATCAGCCGCGCTTGTTGATTCTCGATGAGCCAACCGCCGGAGTGGATATCGAGCTGCGCCGTTCGATGTGGAGTTTTCTCACCGAGCTCAACGAGCAGGGCATCAGCATCATCCTCACCACCCATTATCTGGAGGAGGCGGAGCAGCTGTGTCGCAATATCGCGATCATCGATCACGGCCGGATCGTCGAGAACACCAGCATGCGTGAGCTGCTCGGCAAACTGCATGTGGAAACCCTGGTGCTCGATCTGAAGGATGCGCAGTTGTTGCCGCCGCAGTTGCAGGGGTATCCGGCACAGATGCTCGATGCTCACACCCTGGAAGTGCAGGTGGAAAAAAGCCAGGGCATTACCGCGCTGTTTCGCCAGTTGGCCGGGCAGAACATTGAGGTGCTCAGCTTGCGCAACAAAACCAATCGGCTGGAGGAGCTGTTTGTCTCCCTGGTGGAGAAAAACCTGGACGAGGTGAGCGCATGAATACGCCATTAGGTAACGGCGAGCTGCGCGCCAACCTGGTCGCCCTGCAAACCATCGTTTACCGCGAGGTTCGGCGCTTCACCCGGATCTGGCCACAGACCCTGCTGCCGCCGGCCATCACCATGACCCTGTATTTCGTCATTTTCGGCAATCTGATTGGCCGCCAAGTCGGCGCCATGGATGGCTTCAGCTACATGCAATACATAGTGCCAGGGGTGATCATGATGGCGGTGATCACCAATGCTTACAGCAATGTGGTGTCGAGCTTCTTCAGCAGCAAATTCCAGCGCTCGGTGGAGGAGTTGCTGGTCTCGCCGGTGTCACCCCATGTGATTCTGCTCGGCTATGTCATCGGTGGGGTGTTGCGCGGCTTGGCGGTGGCGCTGATCGTGACCTTGTTGTCGCTGTTTTTTACTGACTTGCAGGTGCATCACTTGGGTATCACGGTTCTGGTGATTGCCCTGACCGCGACCATCTTTGCCCTGGGCGGGTTTATCAACGCCGTGTATGCGCGCAACTTTGATGATGTCTCGATCGTTCCGACCTTTGTGCTGACTCCGCTGACCTATCTGGGTGGGGTGTTTTACTCGATCCATATGCTCTCGCCGTTCTGGCAGACGGTGTCGTTGGCCAACCCGATCCTGCATATGGTCAACGCCTTTCGCTACGGCATCCTGGGGGTTTCTGACCTGAATATTACGTTGGCCATCGGCCTGATGCTGTTGACCATGGCCTGCCTGTATCTGCTATGCATCCGCTTGCTGATCAGTGGTCGGGGCATGCGCCAGTAACGGTTGGCGGTTACCCGGCGTCTTTAGCTGGGCGCTGAAAGGCCTGGGCAAACGGGCTACAATCGCGGCCTGTTCTGATTCGAGTGCGCTTTTATGCATCATCCTGCCGCCGCCGATTCGCCACTGGGCAAAGCCAGTGACTATGTCGCCACCTACACGCCGTCATTGTTGTTCCCGATTCCACGCACGGCCAAATGGGCCGAGCTGGGCCTGACGGCGCAAACCTTGCCGTATCAGGGGGTGGATCTGTGGAACTGCTATGAGCTGTCCTGGCTGACGCCTTCGGGTAAGCCGCGGGTGGCGATTGGCGAGTTCGCCATCCCGGCCGACTCGCCGAATATCATCGAGTCCAAATCCTTCAAGCTCTACCTCAATTCGCTGAATCAGACGCCGTTTGCGTCCCGCGCTGAGTTGAGCGCGCTGCTCCAGGCAGACTTGTCTGCGGTGGCCGGTGCTCCGGTGGCGGTGCGGGTGCGCACCCTGAGCGAGGTCGAGGAGGAGGGGGTGGCGCGCTTGCCGGGCGTGTGTATCGATGAGTTGGACGTGAGCATCCAGGACTACCATCAGCCGCAACCGCAGCTGTTGCAATGCGACCCGCAGCAGCAGGTCAGGCAAACCCTGCACAGTCATCTGCTGCGCTCCAATTGCCCGGTTACCGGGCAGCCGGACTGGGGCAGTGTCGTGGTTGAATACACTGGCGCGGCGCTGGATCACGCCAGCTTTCTGCGTTATCTGGTGAGCTTTCGCCAGCATGCGGATTTCCACGAGCAGTGCGTGGAGCGGATCTTTCTGGATTTGCTGCGCGTGCTGCAGCCACAGGCGTTAAGCGTATACGCGCGCTATGTGCGCCGCGGCGGGCTGGACATCAACCCCTATCGCAGCCTGACCACGGCATGCCCGGATAACCGACGCTTGGTGCGCCAGTAAGAGAAATCCCGACCATTGCGCCGGGATTGTTATACCTCAAATGCCCATGTTGGCCAGGCTTTGCAGGATATTGCGCAGGGTGCCTGCGACCGTTGGGTGTTCCACCTCAAAACGCTCCACCGCCAGATTGACCCCGTCAACCAGCGAGGTGTCTGCTGGCGTGTTATGGCTGCGGGCCAATTGCTGGTCGATTTCCTCCAGCAGGGCGGCGAGGGCCGCGCGGTCGTCATCGCTCAGCGGCGGTTGCTGGGCCAGTTGCTCGCGCAATTCTTGCAGTTGTTGCTGTAAATGTGCCGGCATGATGATTTCCCTGGGTGATGGGCCTGACAGGCTGCCCGTAGAGCGGTTACTTGCAGATTAATCTACCCGCGGAGCTATTGCCTGATCGGCGTCAAGGTGGCGCTGTATCCGTGTGAGTGTTTTTGCTGTGTTTCAGGGCGCCAGAAAGGCTCGCTGTGGCTTTATACTGAGCGCCAGCGTCGACGGGTTAGCCGCTTCGGCCGTTTAAATAAAGGGAGTGAGTGGATATGCGCGCAATAGCCGCAAGCTGGACCGAGCAGTTAGGTAAGTTGTTTGTTTGTGCCGGCTTGCTATGCCTGCCGATGTTGGCCCAGGCCGCCAGCGAGGATGATCCGTGGGAGTCGATCAACCGGCCGATCTTCACCTTTAACGACACCCTCGACACCTACGCACTCAAGCCCTTGGCCCAGGGTTATCAGGCGGTGACGCCGCAGTTTCTCGAAGACGGCATCCATAACATGTTTGGCAACCTCGGCGATGTCGGCAACCTGGCCAACAATCTGTTGCAGGGCAAGCTTGAGGCCGCCGGGGTCGACACCAGTCGGGTGTTGTTTAATACCACCTTCGGCCTGCTCGGTTTCTTCGATGTAGCGACCAAGATGGAGCTGCGCAAGAGTGACGAGGACTTTGGCCAGACCCTCGGTGTCTGGGGTGTGAGCAGCGGGCCTTATGTGGTCTTGCCGTTGCTGGGGCCGAGCACTGGGCGCGATGCCGTCGGCAAAATTCCCGATAGCCTGCTGGAGCCCTATCCGTACATCAACGATGTGCCAGCACGTAACCTGACCCGCGCTGTTGATGTTGTCGATACCCGTGCCAGCCTGCTGTCGGTGGAGAAGCTGATCAGCGGCGACAAGTATGTGTTTATCCGCAACGCCTACCTGCAAAACCGTGAGTTCAAGGTCACCGATGGCGAAGTGGTGGATGACTTCTAGGCGCATCAGCCAGATAAAGCAAAAGGCGGCCATGGCCGCCTTTTGTCGGTCTGCCGCTGGCCTCAGCTCATGGACAGAATCGCCAGGCCCAGCGACTGACGTCCGCCGCCCAGGTCAATGACGCGCACCACTTCGGTTTCGGCGTTGAGGCCGGACAGCTTGTCGTGATCAGAGGCAATAGCGACGCGGATTTTTTCACCCATCTGCAGGTTGCTGAGCGCTTCGACCTGCATGCCGGTGCTCGACAGGTCGAGGCACATCGCCGGGATTTCCTGGCCGGCATGGTGCAGGGTCATTTTGGCTTCCATCCGCATGCGGATGTAGTCTCGCTTCTCGCTGTAGGCACGATCAATTTGGCTCATTAACCCCTTCCTCTTGTTCTGTGGGCGCTCCCCAGCGACTCTTATAACCCCCACGGATTTGAGGTGTAAAGTCGCCCGGCGACGATCGGCACACGCTTGAATCGATGCGGAGATGGGAGTACCGTCTGCGCCTTGAAGTGACGCCTCGCCAATGCATCCCGCCCTGCGTACGGGTGCCAAATTTAACCCGTCCCCGGCGTTGTTTGCCTGGATAGCCAATGCACAATCCCAGTGCCACGCTGCTGATCATTGACGACGACCAAGTCGTGCGTGCGAGCCTTGCAGCCTACCTTGAAGACAGCGGTTTCAACGTCTTGCAAGCCAGTAATGGCTTACAGGGCCTGGAAGTATTTGAACGCGATCATCCGGATCTGGTCATCTGTGACCTGCGCATGCCGCAGGTCGATGGCCTGGAGCTGATTCGCCGGATCAATGCCCTGCAGGTGGAAACCCCGGTCATCGTGGTTTCCGGCGCCGGGGTCATGACCGATGCCGTCGAGGCCTTGCGCCTGGGGGCGGCCGACTACCTGATCAAGCCCCTGGAAGACCTCGCCGTGCTTGAGCACTCGGTACGTCGGGCGCTGGATCGTGCCCAGTTGCGCCTGGAAAACCTGCGTTACCGGGAAAAGCTCGAAGCCGCCAACCGCCAGCTCCAGGCCAGCCTGAGCCTGCTTGAGGAAGACCAGAACGCCGGGCGTCAGGTGCAGATGAACATGCTGCCGCAAACGCCCTGGGTCGCCGATGGCCTGCGTTTTGCGCACCAGATCATTCCCTCCTTGTATCTGTCCGGTGATTTTGTCGATTACTTCCGCCTGGATGAGCGGCGTGTGGCGTTTTACCTGGCGGACGTTTCCGGGCATGGCGCTTCCTCGGCGTTTGTCACCGTGCTGTTGAAGTTCATGACCACTCGGTTGCTCTATGAATCGCGGCGCGGCGGGGTGCTGCCCGAGTTCAAGCCCTCGGATGTGCTCGGCCATATCAATCGCGGCCTGCTCAACTGCAAACTGGGCAAGCACGTCACCATGATCGGCGGGGTGATCGACGAGCAGGCCGGTGTGCTGACCTACAGCATCGGCGGTCATCTACCCTTGCCGGTGCTGTTTAGTGACGGCCAAGCCCAGTATTTACAAGGGCGCGGCTTGCCGGTGGGCCTGTTTGCCGAAGCCACCTACCAGGATCATGTCATGCCGATAGCGGAGCATTTCAGTCTGACGCTCTTGTCTGACGGTATTTTTGATCTGTTGCCTGGCGATACGCTCAAGGACAAAGAAGCGCTCCTGCCGCAACTGGTAGCCAGTGCCGGCGGCACCCTGGAAGGCTTGCGCCGAGTCTTTGCGCTGGCCAAGCTGGCCGATATGCCGGATGATATTGCCTTGCTGGTGATGAGCAGGAACCTTGCATGAGTACTGGTAAAATCCAGTTTGCCGAGCAAAGCGGGACATTTATTCTCAAGTTCGTAGGCGAGGTGCGTCTGACCTTGTGCTCGGCCTTGGATGCGACTATTGAGAAGATTTTCACTTCCCTGAACTTCTCCGCCATCGTCATTGACCTGACCGAAACCCGCAGCATCGACAGCACCACCCTGGGCCTGCTGGCCAAGCTGTCGATCCTCTCGCGGCAGAAGATCGGCCTGTTGCCCACCGTGGTCACCACCCACGAGGACATCACCCGCCTGTTGCAGTCGATGGGTTTCGATCAGGTGTTCAACATCGTCGAAACGCGCCAGGCATGCCCCGACTGCCTGGCCGATTTGCCCTCGCAGGATCAGTCCGAAGAGGTGGTCAGGGCCAAGGTGCTGGAAGCGCATCAAATCCTGATGAGCCTCAACGAATCCAACCGAGAGGCTTTTCACGACCTGGTCAGCGCCCTGGAACGCCAGCGCTGATAACCGCGTAATTGCTTGAACCGCAACGGGCGCTCCCTTACAG
>DAITLT010000053.1:0-962 GCA_036835505.1 Pseudomonas sp. | reverse complement strand
GGAGCGCCCGTTGACGTTTCAGGCCAGGGCTTTGAGCAGGGCTTCGAGTTTTTCCTGGTCGCGGGCAAACAGGCGAATGCCTTCGGCGAGCTTCTCGGTGCCCATGGCATCCTCGTTCATGGCCCAGCGGTATTGGCTTTCGCCGAGGGTTTGCCGAGGTTCGCCAGGATTGCCAGGGGCGAGCAGGCGCGGCACTGGTGCCTGCTCGTTGGCGAGTTTTTGCAGCAGTTCGGGGCTGATGGTCAGGCGGTCGCAGCCAGCCAATTGCTCGATCTGGCCGAGATTGCGAAAGCTCGCGCCCATTACCACGGTGTTGTAGGCATTGGCCTTGTAGTAGTTGTAGATGCGCGTCACCGACTGCACGCCAGGGTCTTCGGCGCCGATAAAATCGCGGCCTTCGGTCTTCTTGTACCAGTCGTAGATGCGCCCGACGAAAGGCGAAATCAGAAACACCCCGGCATCGGCGCAGGCCACCGCCTGGGCGAAGGAAAACAGCAAGGTCAGGTTGGTTTGGATGCCCTTACGCTCCAGTTGCTCGGCGGCACGGATGCCTTCCCAAGTGGCGGCAATCTTGATCAGCACCCGCTCGCGGCCGATGCCGGCCTGCTCATACAGGCCGATCAGGCGCTCGGCGCGGGCCAGGGTGGCCTGGGTGTCGAACGACAAGCGCGCATCCACCTCGGTGGAGATTCGCCCAGGAATGACCTTGAGAATTTCCTCGCCAACGCGGACAGCAAACAGATCGCAGGCCAGGCCCAGGTCGCCGCCAGATTGACCGATAGCGTTTTGCAACAGCGGCGCATAACGCGGCAGGGCAGCAGCTTTGAGCAGCAACGAGGGATTGGTGGTGGCATCCACCGGTTGCAGGCGAATGATCGCGTCGAGGTCGCCGGTATCGGCCACCACGGTGGTGAACTGCTTGAGTTGATCCAGTTTGGAGGTCATGACGAAGCCTTGTCGAT
>DAITLT010000052.1:0-14461 GCA_036835505.1 Pseudomonas sp. | reverse complement strand
GCTTGATAAGGGAATGACCATTATCTGCGCCCTGCGCCTAACCGGGGACCATTTCGCGCGGCAACGCGGCTCGCGATGAAACGGGAACAGACCCTCAGCGGCTGGCAGTAACACCCGCCGCTCAGTTGCTAGCGGCGCTTGCCGCCCAGCAACGACCCCAGCAAGCCGCGCACCAGCTCGCGACCGACCTGATTGGCCATCTGCCGCGCCGCCGTTTTCAACGCCTGGCTGGCGAAACTGCCGAGCAGGCCGCCGGCCATCTCAGTCAGGCTATCGCCCGCCTCGTCCGGTTTGCTCGGTGCCGCCGCAGGGGTTTGCGCCGCCCGCGCCAGCAGCATTTCATAGGCCGACTCACGATCAATCGGCCGATCATAGCGCCCGGCTTGCGGCGACTGGCGAACCAACTGCCCACGCTCGGCCTCGCTCAGCGGACCGATACGCGACTGCGGCGGGGCAATGGCCACGCGCTGAACCATGGCCGGCGTGCCTTTGTCCTCCAACGTGCCAACCAAGGCTTCACCGATGCCCAGCTCGGTCAGCACCGTCAGGGTGTCGAAGGCCGGATTGGGGCGAAAGCCATCGGCCACCGCGCGCAGGGATTTCTGCTCCTTGGCGGTAAAGGCGCGCAAGCCATGCTGGATGCGCAAGCCCAGCTGGGCCAGCACTTCATCGGGCAAATCGGCCGGCGACTGGGTGACGAAAAACACCCCCACGCCCTTGGAGCGAATCAAGCGCACCACCTGCTGCAAACGCTCCTGCAAGACCTTGGGCGTGTCGGCAAAGAGCAGGTGAGCCTCATCAAAAAACAGCGCCAGGACTGGCTTGTCGGCATCGCCGCGCTCGGGCAGTTGCTCGAACAGTTCGGCCAGCAGCCACAACAGGAAGGTCGCATAAACCTTCGGCGCTTCATGCACCAGGCGGCTGGCGTCGAGCAAGTGAATGCGCCCGCGACCATCGGCCTCGCAACGCAGAATGTCTTCCAGTTGCAGCGCCGGCTCGCCAAACAGGGCCTCCACGCCCTGCTGCTCGAGGGTCGCCAGACGCCGCAGCAAGGCCTGGCCGGAGGCGCCGGTAAACAGCGGCTTATCCTCGCCAAGCATCTCGGGGTGGGCCGCCAGGTGATTGAGCAGCGCCTTCAAGTCCTTCAGATCGAGCAGCAACAGGCCCTCACGATCCGCCACCTTGAAGGTTGCATACAGCGCCGCCTGCTGGCTGTCGCTCAGCTCCAACAGGTTGCCCAACAGCAGCGGGCCCAGCTCGCTGAGGGTGGTGCGCAGGGGGTGACCGCTCTGGCCGTTGACGTCCCACAAGGTCAGCGGATAACCCTGGGGCCGGTGCTGCAGCCAGGGCATGCTGGCAATCCGCTCGGCAATCTTGCCCTGCGGGTTGCCGCTGGCGCCCAGGCCGCACAAATCGCCTTTGACATCGGCGGCAAACACCGCCACCCCGGCGTCGCTAAACGCCTCGGCGAGGCGCTGCAGGGTCACCGTCTTGCCCGTGCCAGTGGCACCCGCGATCAGGCCATGGCGATTGCACAAGCGCAGTGATTGAGCCACCGCTTGCCCCGCCAGATCGGCACCTAAAACAAATGCGACATTTTCAGTCATCTTGCCTTCCCATGGGTTAAAGCTTTACTGGATATATGCCGAGACATACAGCATAGCCCGAGCGCCTAGGCGCCTGAAGCGGCTGTCTTCTAACAAACATAAGCGCGGTCATTGCCATGAACTTGAAATTTCGCCAGAAAATCTTGCTTGCCGCCTCCCTGGTGGTGGCTGCGGCATTCTCGCTGTTCACCCTGTATGGCGACTATCAACAACGCAATGCGATCAGCAGCGACCTGGACAGCTACCTGAATGAAATGGGCACGGTCACCGCCAACAACATTCAAAACTGGTTGTCCGGGCGCATCCTCCTGGTGGAAAGCGCGGCGCAAAACATCGCCAGCAACCCAACCGCCGAGGCCGTCCCGCGCCTGCTGGAGCAAAAGGCCCTGGCCTCGACCTTTATCTACACCTACCTGGGCAGCGCCGACGGCAGCTTCACCATGCGCCCCAATGACGACATGCCGGCCGACTACGACCCACGCACCCGCCCTTGGTACAAGGATGCCATGACCGCCGGCGGCACCACCCTGACCGAGCCCTACGTCGATGCCTCAACCAAGCAACTGATCATCACCATCGCCACCCCCGCCCAGGCATCCGGCGTGGTGGGTGGCGACCTGAGCCTGCAAACCCTGGTGCAGATCATCAACTCCCTGGACTTCGACGGCATGGGTTATGCCTTCCTGGTCAGCTCCGACGGCAAGATCCTGGTGCATCCAAACCAGGACATGGTGATGAAGAGCCTGCGCGACGTGTTCCCCAAGGACACCCCGCGAATCACCCAGGAGCTCAGCGAAGTTGAACTGGACGGCGTCACTCGCCTGCTCACCTTCGCCCCGGTCAAGGGCCTGCCGGGCGTGACCTGGCATGTTGGCCTGAGCATCGACAAGGCCAAGGCCTACGCCATGCTCAGCAGTTTTCGCACCTCGGCGATCATCGCCATGTTGATCGGCGTGATCAGCATCATCTTCCTCCTCAGCCTGCTGATTCAGGTGCTGATGCGCCCCCTGCTCACCATGGGCAAGGCCATGCAGGACATCGCCAAGGGCGAAGGCGACCTGACCAAGCGCCTGGAAATCCACTCGCAAGACGAATTCGGCCAGATGGCCAGCTCCTTCAACCAGTTTGTCGAGCGCATTCACAGCTCGATCCGCGAAGTGTCCTCAACCACCGGCCGGCTCAACGAAGTGGCCAAGCTGGTGGTCAACGCCTCAACCTCCTCGATGGCCAACTCCGACGAGCAGGCCAACCGCACCCACAGCGTGGCCGCCGCCATCAATGAGCTGGGCGCCGCCGCCCAGGAGATTGCGCGCAACGCCGCGCAAGCCTCGAACCAGGCCTCCGATGCCCGTCATCTGGCCGAAGATGGCCGTCAGGTGGTGGAAAAAACCATCGTCGCCATGAGCGAACTGTCGAGCAAGATCAGCACCTCATGCAGCAACATCGAGACCCTCAACGGCAAGACGGTGAATATCGGCCAGATCCTTGAGGTGATCAAAAGCATTTCCCAGCAAACCAACCTGCTGGCCCTCAACGCGGCCATCGAGGCCGCCCGTGCCGGTGAAGCCGGCCGGGGTTTTGCCGTGGTCGCCGACGAAGTGCGCAACCTCGCCCACCGCACCCAGGAGTCGGCCCAGGAAATCCAGCAGATGATCGAAGAGCTGCAGGTTGGCTCGCGCGACTCGGTCATCACCATGACCGAAAGCCAGCGCTACAGCGAAGAAAGCGTGGAGATTGCCAACCAGGCCGGCGAGCGCCTGAGCAGCGTCACCGAGCGCATCGGCGAGATCGATGGGATGAACCAGTCAGTGGCCACCGCCACCGAAGAACAGACCTCAGTAGTGGAATCGCTGAACGTCGACATCACCGAGATCAACACACTCAATCAGCATGGGGTGGAAAACCTGCAAGCCACCCTGCGCGCCTGTGATGACCTGCAACAGCAGGCCACCCGCCTCAAGCAACTGGTGGACAGCTTCCGCATCTGACTCAGGCCTCGCCTGCCGCGCCCTTATCGGGTTCGGACATGGACTGCAATTGCTGCCACAGCGCCGCCGCCTCGGCGAACTCGGTGCCATCCTCCTCACTCAGCGCCTGCGGGTCGTAGCGCCGCGTACAGCCCTCACCGAGCATGCGCGGGGCATGGGCCGCCGCGCGGGACAGGGGATCGTTCATCGATGCTCTCCTGCGCGACTATCCGCTAACGGGCGTCGTGCTGGGCGAACGCCTTGATCGCACGCAACACATCATGGCGGCTAACCAGGCCCAACAGACGGCCATCCTCGACCACCGGCAGGCGATGCCGACCACCGTCGATAAAGCGCCCTGCCACCTCGATAATGTCCGCATCCGGGCCGACACTCTCCACGGCGGTGGCCATATAAGCGCCCACGCTGCCGCCTATTGCATCGTAATAGGAGCCCGAAAGCATGCCGCGCAGGCAATCGCCCTCAGACAGCAGCCCCACCAGCAAACCGTGCTCATCGACCACCGGAGCCGCCGACAGGCGATGCTCAAGCAACAGCTCTATCGCGCGCATAAGGTCGGTATCGGCAGGAAAACTCACCGGATGGCTGGTCATGCAATCGCGCACTTTAATTGACTTCAACATTGCCTATCCCCTTAAGCCCTGCTGTCGATCAGTCGAACAACACGGTCTTGTTGTTATGCACCAATACCCGGTCTTCCAAGTGAAAGCGTAGACCACGAGCCAGCACTCTCTTTTCCACATCCTTACCCAGGCGCACCATATCTTCGATGCTGTCGCGGTGGGTTACCCGCGCCACGTCCTGCTCGATGATCGGGCCGGCATCCAGCTCTTCGGTCACATAGTGGCAGGTGGCACCGATCAACTTGACCCCGCGCAACGAGGCCTGGTGGTAAGGCTTGGCACCGACAAACGAGGGCAAGAAACTGTGGTGGATATTGATCACCCGGTGGGCAAACGCCTGGCACAACTGCGGCGGAAGGATTTGCATATAGCGCGCCAGCACCACCGCATCAGCCTCACAGGCCTCCACCAGGCGCGACACCTCGGCAAAGGCCGGCTGTTTGTTGTGTGGATCGACCGGAACATGGTGGAACGGAATGCCGTGCCACTCGACCATGCTGCGCAAATCCTCGTGATTGGAAATCACGCAGGGAATCTCGCAATCCAGCTCGCCGCTATGCCAACGGTGCAGCAGATCCGCCAGGCAATGGGATTCACGGCTAGCCATCAGCACCACGCGCTTCTTCTGGGTCGAATCGGTCACCCGCCAGTCCATCGAGAACTCCCGAGCAATCGGGGCAAATGCCTGACGAAAGGCCGGCAAATCAAAGGGCAGGGAATCGGCACGAATTTCATGGCGCATAAAGAACCAGCCACTCTGGCTGTCCGAATGGTGACTCGCCTCAGTAATCCAGCCGTTATAGGTGGCCAGAAAGTTACTGACCTTGGCGACGATACCTACGCCGTCCGGACAGGCGATGACCAGGCGAAAAGTGCGCATGCAGAAAACTCCGAAACGTATGCAAAGGGGGCATTCTAGAGGCTGTTGCTCTTGCATTGCGAGCGAATGCAAGAGCAACAGCCCTGACCGACACGCCAACAAAGCACGGCACAGCCAAGAAGTTGTCCGGATTATGGGTTAACGCCGCACGTGGGCCGCGCGCAACGTGGCATGGAACAACCGCCACAAGACAAATGTGCCGCCCATGCTAATTGCAAAGCGCAGCCCGCAGCCAAACAACGCCGGACGTCCGTCAGCAATTAGCAGGCCGTTAAAAAATGCAGACGAGGCCGCCGAGTCTGTTTTTTAACGCCGTATCGGCAACCCAGGTCGTTTTTCAACGGTCTGTTAGACAAATACCCCAGCCGCAGGCAAAGCCTGGCCAACTTGGGCTGCTGATTATTGCGCGCAAGTGCTGCTGCCTGGTGGCCGGGTATTTCTTGAAACACACTTAATAGTGCCCAACCAATATAAAAATCACTTAGCGTGTTTACTTGCGCAAAAGGGATGACTAGTATTGCCGAACCCACACATCTATCACCGAATACATTAGGAAACGCCAAT
This sequence comes from Pseudomonas sp., assembly GCA_036835505.1. Classification (GTDB taxonomy): domain Bacteria; phylum Pseudomonadota; class Gammaproteobacteria; order Pseudomonadales; family Pseudomonadaceae; genus Aquipseudomonas. The sequence continues at coordinate 8,799 of DAITLT010000052.1, read as the reverse complement.
GTCCCTGATTAACGAATACCGCGCCACAGAAGAAGCCATCAAAGAACTGCAAGCTCGCCTGCAAAGCATGTCGGCTGACGACAAACTGCAGAAAGAACTGGAATTCGAAGGCAAGCTGCGCGCCCTGATGGCCGAGTATCAAAAATCCCTGCCGAGCATCATTGCCATTCTCGATCCGGAAGCCAAAAGCAGCAAAGTTGCCCGTGCCAGCAAAACCACCGGCAGCAAACGCGCCCGCAAGATCAAGCAATACAAGAACCCCAACAGCGGCGAAGTGATTGAAACCAAAGGTGGCAATCACAAGGTCCTGAAAGAGTGGAAAGCCAAGTGGGGCTCCGACGTAGTTGAAAGCTGGGTTACCCTGCTCGACTAAGCGCACCACCCGCACAATAAAAAACGCCAGCTCGCTGGCGTTTTTTATTGCCTGAAGAATGCCCCAGCCTACAACTGCAAACGTTGTTGCAACTGCTGAGCATAGGCCTGCCAGGCCAACAGAATGGCCTGTTCACTGGCAGTTGCATTGCTCAATGCCGCATTCAAGGCGCCATTGAAATCCACTAGGGTATTGGGGGCGCCGTACTGCGGATCAGTCAAACGCTGCTGGCAAAACTGTAACCATTGTTGTGCTTCGGCACTCGACAAGGTGGCGGGAAAGTTGCGCGCGCGGTAACGAAACAGTAATTCACTCAACCGTGGATCATCAAACGGCCACAGCGTCCGCGCCAATTCTTGCGGCTCGGCCCGACGAACTTGTTCGCATAAACGTCGATCACGCTCAGCGAAGAAACCGTCATATAGCTGCTGCTCCGGGTCCTGACTGGGGGCAAATGCCTCTTCGCCATAAACCGCCGGCAGCTTGTCACGCCAGAGTGCTTGACTGTCACGCAGCACTGCCGCGCGTTGTTGCAGCAAAGGCATATCCAGTTGCAAACGCTGTTTATCTTCTTCGCGTAATACGCTTAACGGCGCCAATACCGGACAACGATTAACGTGCAATAACTTCAGGGGAATGGGCAGTTCATCGGCAGCCAACTCGTCGCGCCGGGTATATAGGCGCTGGCGCAGGGTTTCGCTGTCCAGATCGAGTAATACCGCCGGATCGAGGTGTAAATCGCAGACGATCAGGGCATTGCGATTGCGCGGATGCCAGGCCAGCGGCAGCACCACGGCCAGATAATGCCGCGCCCCAGCAAAGCGCCCGGACACATGCAGCAGCGGCTTGAGCAATTCGATCTGCTCCAACACCCGTGGCTTGCTGCGCTGCTTATAAAGAAACGCGTAGAGCTTCGGCTGCTGGCTGCGCACCAACCGTGCCAGGGCGATGGTCGCCCGCACATCCGCCAGCGCATCGTGGGCCTGGCCATGGTCGATGCCATTGGCGGCGGTCAGGCGCTCCAGCTTGAGGCTGACCCGCCCGTCTTCTTGCGGCCAGTTGATGCCCTCAGGCCGCAAGGCGTAGGCGGTACGCAGCAGATCAATCAGATCCCAGCGGGTGTTGCCACCCTGCCACTCGCGGCCATAGGGGTCGAAGAAGTTGCGATACAGGCTATAGCGGGTCACTTCGTCATCGAAGCGCAGGCTGTTGTAACCCGCGCCACAGGTGCCAGGCACACTCATCTCGGCATGCAGGCGCGTCATAAACTCGCCCTCAGACAACCCCCGCTCGGCCAGGCGCTGCGGGGTGATGCCGGTAATCAGGCAGGCCATGGGATGGGGCAGGATGTCGTCGCTGGGCTGGCAATAGAGATTGAGCGGCTCGCCGATTTCATTCAGCGCCTCGTCGGTGCGAATGCCGGCCACCTGCAGCGGGCGATCACAGCGCGGGTTGATGCCGGTGGTTTCGTAGTCATACCAGAAGATGCTGGGCGTCACGGCGAAGTCCTGAAGAGATGAACCGCGCCAGTCTAGCAGGCGCAAAACAGCGCGCCGATACACAGTCCAGAGCACGCGGCTTGCCGGCGTGTTGCCGATACCGCTAGCATCGCGGTTTATCTGACGCAGTCTGCCGATGCCCTCCACAGCCGCCCCCTCCCGACTCCAAGCCAGCCCGGCGCCACGTGAGCTGCTGGACACCCGCTATAAAGTGGAAACCCCGGAAGGCATCGACCTGATTTTGCGCCCCGCCAGCCTGCCACCACGCGCCCTGGCGTTTGCCGTCGACCTGGCCATTCGCGGCCTGCTGCTGGGTTTGCTATTTATCGCCTTTGCCCTGCTCGGCAAGCTGGGTATGGGCCTGGGGGCGATCGTCACCTTTCTACTGACCTGGTGGTACATGGTGTTGTTCGAGGTGCTCAACCAGGGCCGCTCGCCAGGCAAACAATTGCTCGGCCTGCGCGTGGTGCATGACGACGGCACGCCCGTCGGCTGGGCCGCTTCCCTGACCCGTAACCTGCTGCGTTTTGTCGATTTTTTACCATTCGCCTATGGCCTGGGCATTCTTAGTTGCCTCAATCACCCAGCCTTCAAGCGCCTCGGCGATCTGGCCGCCGGCACCCTGGTGGTTTACCAGGAAACACCGAGCCCGCGCCCACCGCTGCCTCCAGCCGAGCCGCTGGCGGCGCCCTTCGCCCTGAGCCTGGATGAGCAACGGGCAATCCTGGCCTTTGCCGAGCGCCAAGGCAGCTTGTCCGATGAGCGTCGCCAGGAAGTCGCCGCGCTGCTGGCTGAGCCGTTACAGGTCGCCCCCGAGCAGGCACAAGCCCAGCTCAACGCTATCGCCCGCGGCCTGCTGGGGCCGACATGAAGCAGAGCCAGTTTGAAAGCCGCCATCAAAGCGACTGGCAAGCCTTCGCCCAGCAGTTGCAAGCCCTGGAACGGGGCAAAAGCAAACCCCAACACCTGGATGAATTTGCCGGCCGTTATCGCCACCTGTGCCAACACCTGGCCCTGGCCGAAGCACGCGGTTACAGCAGCCTGTTGGTGGAGCAACTGCAGCAACTGGTGATGCGCGGCCATCAGCAGTTGTACCGCCATCGCAGCCCGCTGGGCGCCAACCTGATTCGCTTCGTGCTCGGCGGCTTTGCCCAGTTGGTGCGCCGCGAATGGCGCAGCCTGCTGACCGCCAGCCTGTTGTTCTACGGCAGCCTGCTGGGTATGGGCTTGTTGGTCTACCTGTTCCCCGAGCTGGTCTACAGCGTGGTCGACCCCGAGCAGGTCAACCAGATGGAAGCCATGTACGATCGCGACGCCTCACGCCTGGGGCGCTTTGGCGAACGGGACTCCGGCGATGACTGGGTGATGTTCGGCTACTACATCATGAACAATATCGGCATCGCCTTTCAGACCTTTGCCAGCGGCCTGCTGTTTGGCCTGGGCAGCCTGTTCTTCCTGTTTTTCAACGGTCTGATGATCGGTGCAGTGGCCGGCCACCTGACCCAGATCGGCTCGGGGCAGACATTCTGGTCGTTCGTCATCGGCCATGGCGCCTTTGAGCTGACCGCCATCACCCTGGCCGGTGCAGCCGGTCTCAAACTCGGCTGGGCGCTGCTCGCACCCGGTCGCTGGCCGCGCAGCGAAGCCCTGCGCCTGGCCGCGCGGCAAAGCGTGCAGCTGGTGGCCGGGGCCATCCTGTTGCTGCTGCTGGCCGCCTTTGTCGAAGCCTACTGGTCGTCAATGACCAGCATCGGCAGCACCATCAAATTCGCCGTTGGCGGCGGCCTATGGCTGCTCCTGGCGAGTTACTTTGCCCTCGCCGGACGAGGTCGTCATGCGCCTCACTGACGCCAGCGTAACCATCCGTCCACGCAGCGCCTGGGAGGCCTGCGACCTCGGCGTATTGCTGGCGCGCCGGCATGCCGGGCTGCTGACCGCCAGTTGGGCGCTGCTGACCCTGCCGGTGTTTGTCCTCTGCAGCGCGCTGCTCTGGCAACAACCGAGCCTGGCCATGCTGCTGTTCTGGTGGCTCAAGCCGTTGTACGAACGCCTGCCATTGCACATTCTCTCGCGTGCCCTATTTGGCGCCACCCCCACCCTCAAGCAGGCATTCCAGGCACTGCCCGGCCTGCTCAAGCCGCAACTGCTGGCCAGCCTGACCTGGCGCCGCCTGAGCCTGACCCGCAGCTTCGACCTGCCGGTGCTGCAGCTCGAAGGCCTCAACGGCCAGGCCCGCAGCCAGCGCCTGATCGTCCTCAGCCAGCGCGACGCGCGTCCAGCCACCTGGCTGACCATCATCGGCAGCCATGTGGAAATGGCCCTGTGGCTGGGCATGCTCAGCCTGCTGTACCTGATGTTGCCGCAACAGTGGGAGCTGGACTGGAGCTGGAGCAACCTGATCGAACCGGACAGCGGCAGCTGGTTGTGGCTGGAGCACCTGTCCAACCTGCTGTACGCCCTGCTGCTGATCATCTGGGAGCCGATTTATGTGGCCTGCGGTTTCAGCCTCTACCTGAACCGTCGCAGTGCCCTCGAAGCCTGGGACATCGAACTGGCCTTCCGTCGTCTGCGCCAGCGCCTGAGCGGCATTGCGACAGTCGCACTGCTGGTCTGCGGCCTGCTCCTGCTACCGCCAGCACCGTCGGCCTGGGCAGCCACCGACGAGGTCAGCGCCAGTTGCCCGCTGCCCCTGCCTGAGGCACCCGGCCCAGAAGCCGCACGTCTGCTAAAGCAGCCCTTGAACAGCCAAGCCGCGCAGAGCGCGATCAAGCAACTGCTTGAGCAACCGCCCTTCGAACACAGCGAGAGCGTGACCCGCTGGCGCTTTACCGAGGAGGCCAGCGACAAGCCGAATGAAGCGGCCAACGCCAACAGCCTGGACGAAACCCTCAAGCACCTGCTCGAACTGATGGGCCTGCTGGACGGCTTCAAGAGCCTCGCCCTGGCCCTTGAAGTGCTGCTGTGGACGGCCCTGTTCAGCCTGTTGCTAACCCTCGCCTGGCGTTACCGCGACTGGTTGCGCACCTTCGGCGCCCGCCTGCAACGCCCAGGCAAAGCCCCGGCGCCCGCCCCCAGTCAACTGTTCGGCCTGCAACTGGCGCCAGACAGCTTGCCAGATGACATCGCCGGCAGCGTCGAAGCGCTGTGGGCCGAACAACCGCGCGAGGCCCTCGGCCTGCTTTACCGCGCCCTGCTCAGCCGCCTGCTGCATGACCACCAGTTGCCGCTGAAGAACTCCCACACCGAGGCCGAGGTGTTGCAGCTCACCCTGCAATTGCAGCATGCGGAGCTCAGCCGCTTCGCCCAGGTGTTGACCCGCCACTGGCAGAACCTGGCCTACGGTCACCAATTACCACCAGACAACCTCAAGCGCGGCCTCTGCGAAGCCTGGCGCCGGCTGTTCACTCAACAGGTGCCGACATGAACCGGCGCCTGGGCTTGTTTCTCGGCGCCGGCCTGGTGCTGCTGCTCGGTTTACTGGGCAGCTATGTGCTGTCGCAAGCCACGCCCTATCAGGAGCTGATCAAACACGGCCCGGCGCCCGAGGCGCGCGCCAATCCGTACCTGGCCGCCGAACACTTCCTGCGCCAGCAGGGCCGTAAAGTGCAGCGCGCCGACAGCCTGCAAAGCCTGGCGCAACTGCCCGCCGCCGGGCAGGTTCTGCTGATCCTCGGCTCACGGGAGCAGATGACGCCCAAGCAGAGCGAACGTTTGCTGGCCTGGACGCGCCGCGGCGGACACCTGCTGGTGGTGGCTGAAAACCTCTGGGACGCAGACAAAGACAGCAGCGGCGACCCGCTGCTCGACCCGCTGGGCATTCAGAAATACATGAGTGACGAACTGGACGAGTCCGACGAGTCCGAGTCGCAGGCCAACGCTGACACTGACGAGGACAGCGCAGAAGACAGCAACCCGGCAGCCGAGACTGCACCCAGCGACGAGGACACCCGTCCCGTAAAAGATGCCGAGCAAGACCCCGCCCCCGCCGTCGACCTGACCCAGCTGTACCTGGAAAACGAAGACGCTCCGGCCTATATCGACTTCGACACCGACTACCACCTGTTCGACGCCAAGGACCTGGCCCACGCCTGGGCCAATTCCGCCGACACCACCCATATGCTGCAACTCAGCCAGGGCGATGGCCTGCTCACCGTGGTCACCGACAGTTGGATCTGGCAGAACGATCAAATCGGCGACTACGACCACGCCTGGCTGCTCTGGTACCTGACCCAGGACCGCGAAGTCACCCTGCTCTACCGCGCCGACCGCGATGACCTGTTCAGCCTGCTGCTGCGGCATTTCCCCGAAGCCCTGCTGGCCCTGAGCCTGCTGCTGGCAGCCGGCCTGTGGGCCGCAGGTCTGCGCCTGGGCCCGCAGCAACCGGTGCCCGAGCGCCAGCGCCGGCAGTTGCAGGAACACCTGCGCAGCAGCGCCGACTTCCTCCTCCGTCACGCCGGCCAGCGCCATCTACTGCAAGCCCTGCAGCGCGACATTCAGCGCCGCGCCCGCCTGCGCCACCCCGGTTTCGACCGCCTCGGCGTGGCCGAACAGTGGCAAGTTCTCGGCCGCATGACCCGTCTGACGCCCAGCGCGATCAGCCAGGCCATGCGCCCCATCGCCGACAAACGTTTGTCGGCCAGCGAATTCACCCGTCAGGTCGCCCACCTGCAAACCCTCAGGAATGTCCTATGAGCGAAGACCGCATCGAGCAACCGAGCGACGCCAGTGCAGCCATCCCGGTAGCGCCAGCAGCGCCCGCCGCCAGCCCTGCCAACCTCCAGCGTCAACGCGCCAGCCAGTTGGCCCAGGCCCTGCGCCAGGAACTGCAACGGGCGGTACTCGGCCAGGACGCGGTGATCGACGATCTGCTCACCGCCCTGCTCGCCGGCGGCCATGTACTGGTCGAAGGCGTGCCTGGTCTGGGTAAGACCCTGCTGGTCCGCGCCTTGGCCAGTTGCTTTGGCGGCGAATTCTCGCGCATCCAGTTCACCCCCGACCTGATGCCCAGTGATGTCACCGGCCATGCGGTCTACGACCTGCAGTCCGAGCAATTCAAGCTGCGCAAGGGCCCGGTGTTCACCAACTTGCTGCTGGCCGACGAGATCAACCGCGCGCCGGCAAAAACCCAGGCGGCCCTGCTGGAAGTCATGCAGGAGCGCCAGGTGACCCTGGAGGGCCGCGCCTTGCCGGTGCCGCAACCGTTCCTGGTGCTGGCCACCCAGAACCCGATCGAGCAGGAAGGCACCTATCCGCTGCCGGAAGCCGAACTCGACCGCTTTATGCTCAAACTGCGCATGGATTACCCCCAGGCCACCGAGGAAATCAACCTGGTGCGCCAGGTAACCCGCTCAGCCAAGGCCGACATGCTCGAAGTGACGCCACTGCGCACCTTGCTGCAGGCCAAGGACATCCTCGCCCTGCAAAAAATCGCCAGCGACCTGGCCCTCGACGAGCAGGTACTCGACTACGCCGTGCGCATCGCCCGCGCCACCCGCAACTGGCCGGGCCTGAGCATCGGCGCCGGGCCGCGTGCCTCGATTGCCCTGGTGCGTTGCGGCCGCGCCCGCGCCCTGCTGCGCGGCGGCGACTTCGTCGTCCCGGATGACATCAAGGGCTGCGCCCTGGCGGTGCTACGGCACCGCGTACGCCTGGCCCCGGAGCTGGATATCGAAGGCATCAGCGTCGACCAGTTGCTCCAGCAGTTGCTCGATCAGGTGCCTGCGCCGCGCCTATGAAGCCGTCCCGTGTACTGCTCGCCCTCCTGGCCGCGCTGCTGAGCGCAGCCATTCTGCTCGGCGCCTTGCCGGCCCTGGGCCTGGCGCTACCAGCCAGCCTCACGCCACTGTGGTGGGGCCTGCTGCTGACCCTGCTGCTGGTTGCCGGTTACGATGCCCTGTGGCTGCAGCGTCTGCCCTCGCCACGCCTGCAGCGCAGTCTGCCGGGCAACCTGCCGCTGGGACACTGGAGCGATGTGCAGTTGCGCATCGAGCACGACTACGCGCAAAGCATGCACCTGGAGCTGTTCGATCACCTGCCGGCGACCATGGCCTGCGAGCAGTTGCCCCTGCACATCGAGCTACAGCCGCAGCGCCATACCCAATGCGGTTACCGAGTGCGCCCGCTGCAACGCGGGCACTTCCACTTCCCCCGCTGCGAACTGCTGCTACCCAGCCCCCTGGGCCTGTGGCGCGGTCGGCGGCTGCTGGAATTACCCGGCGAAACCCGCGTCTATCCCGACTTCGCCCGTCTGCAAGGCGGGCAGATGATGGCCGTGGATAACTGGCTCAGCCAGCTCGGCGTGCGCCAGCACCAACGCCGCGGCCTGGGCATGGAGTTTCACCAACTGCGCGATTTTCGCGATGGCGACACCCTGCGCCAAATCGACTGGAAAGCCACCGCCCGCAAGCGCACGCCGATTGCCCGCGAGTACCAGGACGAACGCGACCAGCAGATTGTTTTCCTGCTCGATTGCGGCCGGCGCATGCGCAGCCAGGACGGCGAACTGGCGCACTTCGACCACGCCCTCAACGCCTGCCTGCTGCTCAGTTATGTGGCCCTGCGCCAGGGCGATGCCGTGGGCCTGGCGACCTTTGCCAGCGCCCAGCAACGCTTCCTCGCGCCGGTCAAGGGCCAGGCTCAGCTCAGCGCCCTGCTCAACAGCGTTTACGATTTGCAGAGCAGCCAGCAACCGGCGGACTACAGCGCTGCCATCAACCAACTGCTGGCACGCCAGCGCCGCCGCGCCCTGGTGGTACTGGTGACCAACCTGCGCGATGAAGATGACGAAGAACTGCTCGGTGCGCTCAAGCGCCTCGGTCGTCAGCATCGCGTTCTACTGGTCAGCTTGCGCGAGGAGGTGCTGGACAGCCTGCGGCAAGCACCGGTGCAGGACTACGAATCGGCCCTGGCCTATTGCGGCAGCGTGGC
>DAITLT010000051.1:1856-14536 GCA_036835505.1 Pseudomonas sp. | reverse complement strand
ACAAAGAGAAAGGCAAAGGCTTCTACTTCACCCCCAAGCTGATCGAGTGGCTGGGGCCGAAACGTGAAGGCGATATCGCCGACGATCCGTACATCCACTACGCCGCCAGCATGCAAGCGCTGTTCGAGAAGCTGGCGCTGCAGATGATGGATTACTACCTCGGTGACATCCTCAAGGAAACCGGCAAGATCGTGTTTGCCGGCGGCTGCGCGCTGAACGTCAAACTCAACCAGAAGATCATCGCCCGTCCGGAAGTCAAAGAGCTGTTCGTCCAGCCGGCTTCCGGCGATGCCGGCACGGCCGTTGGCGCTGCGGCCTACGTGTCGCACAAGCGCGGCGTACCGGTGGAGAAGATGGAACACGTCTATCTCGGCCCGGAGTACAGCAACGAAGATGTGATCGCCGCCTGCGCCCGCCACCCGAGCAAGCCGCAGTGGACGCAGATCGACAACATGCCGCAGCGCATCGCCCAGATCATGGTCGATGGCAATCCGGTGGCCTGGTTCCAGGGCCGCATGGAGTTCGGCCCGCGTGCGCTCGGTGGGCGTTCGATCATCGGTTGCCCGAGCGTCGAGGGCGTCGCCGACCGGATCAACGCGCAGATCAAATTCCGCGAGCGCTGGAGGCCCTTCTGCCCGTCGATGCTCGACACGGTGGCGCCGCAGATGTTCAAGATCAATCATCCAAGCCCGTTTATGACCTTCACGTTTGAAGTGAATGACGAGTGGAAGCAGCGCGTCGGCGAAGTGGTACACGAAGACGGCACCTCCCGCGCCCAGGTGCTCAAACGCGAATACAACCCGCGCTACTACGACATGATGCTGGAGCTTGAAAAACTCACCGGCAACGGCGTGTCGCTGAACACCTCGCTGAACCGCCGTGGCGAAGCGATGATCTGCTCGCCGACCGATGCCCTGGACATGTTCTTCGGCTCCGACCTTGAGTACCTGATCATGCAGGATATTTTGGTGGTCAAGGATGGCCTCAAGCGCTATGACGACGCCAACTGAACTGCGGGTTCTGCAGTTTTGCCACGGTTATGACGGGCCCTTTCTCGATTGCGCCCGTCAGTACGCCAGCTTGTTCGTCGGCACGCCGTACAAGGTCACCACGGTTTACCTGACCGGCGCGCCGAGCGTCGAGGTGGAGCGTGGCTCGGCCTCCGACGAGGTGGTGTTTCTCGACTACCGTTCGCGCGATGTGCGTGGCCTCAAACTCAAGGCCATTCGCGACATCAAGCGACTGGTAGCCGGGCGCAACTTCAAGTTTTGCATTGCCCATCGCTTCAAGCCGATTTACGTCGCTCTGCTGGGCACTGATTTGCCCGTGATCGGCGTACACCACGGGTTTGGCGACTACCAACGCCTTAGCCGCAAGCTGTTTGCCAACTGCTTGCGCAAGCGCTGGGCGCTGCTCGGCGTGTCCAATGCCGTGCGCGACGAAATCCGCGCCTGCCTGCCCAGTTGGCCGGCCGAGCGCATCGAAACCCTGTACAACCGCATCGATATTGCCGCCGTGCAAGCCGAGCAGGTTTGCCGCGACGACGCCCGCGCCCATCTCGGCTTGCCGCAGGACGCCTGGGTGGTCGGCAACGTCGGTCGCCTGCACCCGGATAAAGACCAGGCGACGTTGATCCGTGGTTTTGCTCAAGCCCTGCCGCAACTACCTGCGGGCAGCCTGCTGGCGATCATGGGCAGCGGTCGCCTGGAGTCGTCACTCAAGGCCCTGGCCGCTGAATTGGGCGTGAGTGCTTCGGTCCGCTTCCTCGGCCAGGTGCCGCAAGGAAGACGCTACTTCAAAGCCTTCGACGTGTTTGCCCTGACCTCCGACCACGAACCCTTCGGCATGGTGCTGTTGGAAGCCATGGCCGCCGGAGTGCCGCTGATTTGCAGCGATTGTGGCGGCGGGCGGGAAGTGGTTGAGGGGGTGGGGCGGTTGTTTGCCCTAGCTGACCGCGCTGCGCTGGCTTCTCAGTTGCGTGCGCAAGCGCTGGCAGCCCAACCCTCTGCTGACCAGCAAGAGGTTGCGTTTTCCCGGCTGCAAGCGTGTTTTTCTGATGCGTCTGTTGTCCGTCGCTTCTGGACGTTGCCCCTTGTCACTGGGCTGCGCGCGTGACTACACCCTCGACGGCTAACCCCTGGGCTGCCAAGGCGCGTGCCCTCGACCAGTATCGCTGGTTGCTGTTGCGCGAGCGTCATGGCTGGCTGGGCAGCGCTGTGCGTTACGCCCGTGAAGCACTAGCCGATGGGTTCTTTGGGTTGCGCGCGCGTGGACGTTTGGCGGCCCAGGTTAACGTCGAACCCTGTGACTTTTTGCTGCTGCAATCGGCGCCCAAAGTGATCAAGTTTCAGCGCAAGAAATTATTGATTGATGGCCTGCGCGCGCGTGGTCATACGCTGGTGGAAAGCGCGCTGCAGGAGCCTCGGACGATCCTCCGTCAGCGCCTGCTCAAGCGTCCGCCACAGTCAGTACCGCTGCGTTACTTCGGTTATGCAGCCTATGCGCAGTGGCTGGTCGAGCACCATCAGCCGGGTATTCTGCTCAATGACCGCAACGGCAGCTTGTATTCGCCGTTTCTGCGCCTGGCTCTGCAGCAGCGCCAAAAGTTGCTGGTGCACCTGGCCCATGCGACCACCGTGGAGCGTTCGCGGCGGCTGGGCATGAATGACTATGACTACTATTTTTTGTTCGGCCAGAGCTCGCTGGAGGCTTTGCAGGCGCGGGCCTTGCGTTTCGGCACCTCGACAGCGGTGTTGGCCGGCTCGCACATGATTGATCGCTCTTACGATCTGCAACCGGCGGATGCCGGGATGAAGGCGCTGTTGGTGCTGGGCGTTGGCCCTGACAAGGAGAAGGAGTCAGGCTATCAGCACACTTATGCATTGCTTCGCGAATGGGTGGGGCAGAACCCCGATTACCAGGTACTAATCAAGGCCCACCCGCGCAGTCAGGTGCCGTTCTGGGGGCAGACTGCTAGCGAGTTGGCGAATGTACGGGTCTTGCCCTCGACCTGCACGCTGGCAGCGGCCCTGGAGCAGGCATCGGTAGTGATCAATATCATGTCGAACGCTGTTATCGAGGCTGCCTTGGCGCGGCGCCCGGTGATTTACGTGAATGCCAGCGGCGAGCAGGATATTTTTTCCCAAGAGTCATATTTTGGCCCCTGTATCACCCAGGTGGACGCATTAAGCCGACGTGTGCAGGAGATTCAAGCTGACTACGCGCAGGCATTGGTAGGCTCCGCGCGGTTTGCTGAATATCATTTGGCGCATGGCATCAATGGATTGAGCAATACCCTGGCAACGCTTGAACTGCTGCAGGCCGATGGTGCCTGTAGTGGACAGCGATTATTGCCAGCCGGATTGCAACTAGCAGGTGGACGCAACGATGAATAAACCAGCCTTGGTCATGCTTGATTGCACGCTGCGTGATGGTGGTTATTACAACAACTGGGACTTTGACGCTCAGTTGGTTCAAGACTACCTACAGGCCATGCTGGGGCTGGGGGTGGATTACGTTGAGCTGGGGTTTCGCGGATTTGCCGGTAGCGGTTTTCGTGGTGCCTATGCGTTTACCACGGATGCCTTTCTGCGCAGTTTGCAGTTGCCGGCAGCGCTGAATGTTGGCGTGATGGTCAATGCCAGCGAGGTTCTTAATCATCCTTCAGGCCTTCTTCCTGCATTGGCATTGCTGTTTTCGCCTGCACGCCAATCACCGGTCAAACTGGTCCGCCTCGCGTGTCACGTGCATGAGTTTGAGGCGACGCTACCAGCCTGCGACTGGTTAAGCGCGCAGGGTTATCGGGTTGGTATCAACCTGATGCAGATTGCCGATCGACAGCCTGATGAGATTGAGCGTCTGGCGCTGATGGCACAGGGCCGGCCACTGGACGCGCTGTATTTCGCCGACAGCATGGGCAGCCTTTCGCCGGCGCAAACCAGCGACATTATTCGCAGCCTTCGACGCGGTTGGCATGGTGCTCTCGGGATTCATACCCATGACAATTGCGCCATGGCCCTGGCCAATACGCTGCAAGCGGTAGCAGATGGCGTTAGCTGGGTAGACAGTACCGTGACCGGTATGGGGCGTGGTCCAGGCAATGCCCGCACCGAGTACCTGGCGATAGAGCTGATGGCCAAGCGTGGGCGAGCGGTCGATATCAGTCCGTTGCTCGGCGTAATCGCCCGCTGGTTTCAGCCGATGCAGCAGCAGTACGGCTGGGGCACCAACCCCTATTATTTTTTAGCCGGCACCTATGGCATTCACCCGACGTACATTCAGGAAATGCTCGCGGATTCCCGCTATGCCGAAGAAGACTTGCTGGCGGTGATCGACTTCCTTAAGGATCAGGGTGGCAAGAAGTTCAACCCCGGCACGCTCGAGTCCGCGCGACACTTTTACCGGGGCGAGCCATCCGGAAGCTGGGCGCCGCAAACGCTTTTGGCTGACCGCGAAGTCTTGTTGCTCGGCAGTGGGCCAGGTGTCTCGCGCCATCGGCAGGCGCTTGAGGACTACATTCTGCGGGCCAAGCCGTTTGTAATAGCGCTCAATACCCAGTCGCATATCGCTGCTGAGTTGATCGATGTGCGTGCAGCCTGTCATCCATTCCGCCTGATGGCGGACTGTCAGGAGCATCGGCGCTTACCGCAACCGCTGGTGACACCGGCGCATATGCTGCCGGCCGACGTACGTGCGGCGCTAGGTGACAAGCCATTGTTGGACTACGGCCTGACTGTGCAGGCGGGTGTATTTGCGTTCGCTGAGCGTCATTGCACGCTGCCGGGTTCCTTGGTGGCCGCCTATGCCCTGGCCATCACCGCCAGCGGCAAGGCCCGTCGGGTTTTGCTCGCGGGTTTTGACGGGTATTCGGCCGATGATCCGCGCAGCAAGGAGGTTAGCCAACTGCTGGAGGCCTTTCAGCAGTCGCCAGGAGTACCCCCATTGCTTGCGGTGACGCCGACCCGCTATCAACTGCCGGTGAGTTCTATTTATGCCTTGTGAGGTCCGTAATGCCCGCTCCTGAACTCAGCTATGCCGTGATCATCCCGGCGCGTTACGAGTCCAGCCGCCTGCCTGGTAAACCGCTGGTTGAGTTGTGCGGTGTGCCCATGATCGTGCGCACCTATCGCCAGTGCATCCAGGCCTGTCCCGCTCAGCAGGTGTATGTGGCCACCGATGATTCGCGTATTGAAGCGGTGTGCCGAGCCTATGGCATTCAGGTGCTGATGACCGCCACGACCTGTCAGACGGGCACCGACCGGGTGGCTGAGTGTGCCAGGCAGTTGGCTGTGGATGTCCTGATCAATGTTCAGGGGGATGAGCCGGTGTTCAATCCCGATGACTTGCGGTTAATGATCGCCAGTCTGGCGCTGTATCCGGGTGAAGTGCTCAATGGTTTTTGCGCCATTGATAACGAGCAACAGTTTCGCCATGCCAGTACGCCGAAGGTGGTGATGCGCCCGGACCAGCGCCTGTTATACATGTCACGAGCGGCCATCCCGACCACCAAACAACTTGGTTTCGTGCGCGGTTGGCGCCAGGTGTGTGTGTATGCTTTCCCGCGCTTGGCCCTTGCGGCATTTGCCGCGCACCCAGGTAAAAGCGAGTTGGAAGCGTTGGAGGATATCGAGATCCTGCGTTTTCTGGAGTTGGGGTGGGAGGTGCGGATGCTGGAGATGTCTCGGCAGTCCATTGCCGTCGACAATCCTGAGGATGTTGTTAGCGCTGAGGCAGCCATACGTGAGCGCGGCTTGTGAGAAAGCCTATCGAGCATTATCGGGCGCTGGTGTTTGACTGCGATGGCGTTGTGCTTGACTCCAATAGCGTTAAGACCGAAGCCTTCTACCAGGCATCGTTGCCTTATGGTGAGGACGTTGCGCAGGCCATGGTGGCCTACCACGTTGCCAATGGCGGTATTTCGCGTTATCGCAAGTTCAAGTATTTGCTGACGCAGATACTTTCCGGCCGTCAGGTTGCCGATGAACTGCCGCTGCTGTTGGAGCGTTATGCCGCCCTAGTGCGTGATGGTTTATTGAACTGTGCTGTGGCGCCGGGGCTGGCAGCGTTGCGCGAGTCTCTGCCAGACAGCCGCTGGATGATTGCGTCCGGTGGTGATCAGGCTGAGCTGCGCGAGGTCTTTGCCTTGCGCGGTTTGAGCGATTATTTCGAGGGTGGCATTTTTGGCAGCCCCGACCCTAAAGATCTGATCCTGCAGCGCGAGCGTGCCAATGGAAATTTGCCACAATCGGCATTATTCCTGGGTGACAGTCGGTTTGATTACCAATGTGCCGTCGGCGCAGGCCTGGATTTCATCTTCCTCAGTGCCTGGAGTGAGTTTCATGGCTGGCCAGAATATTTTGCTGATAAAAACATCGACTGCATGGCAAGTATCGCGCAGCTGGTGCCGTAAATTCTGACTGCGTAGTTCGCAGGTGTTGAAACTGGATGGATGATGAGCAAGTTTCTGTTTTTCTCGTTGGCAAAGCATCAAAGCAAGTATTTTAAGCGCCTGCTGGAAGCGCCTGAACTGTCGGGAGCCGTCCGTCTGTCGGTCGATATGCCCTGGCCGCGAATCGTCGATATGGCGCGTGTTATTCGGCGCCTTAATTGGTCGCAGCTGATTGAAGACAAATGCCAGGAACGGCAGGTAAAAGCCAAATACGCCGGAATTTTCTATCAGTTGTTGCTGCGTTTAGAGCTGTTGTTTATAGCCTTGCGTGCCCAGGCGCTACTTGACCAGGAGCAGCCTCAGGTTCTGGTGCTCTGGAATGGGTCGCATCGCTATTGCCAAATACTACTAGCATTGCTGCCTGCTGGTACGCGAACCGCTTTCTTCGAAAATGGCCTGTTGCCCAATACCACGACATTTGATCCTCAAGGCGTGAATTTTCGCAATTCGGTGCCAAGGGATGCCGAGTTTTACCGACGCTATGCCGAGCACGTCGCGCAGAGTCCTGAAGAGGCAATTGAGCTCGTACCACGCAAGCCGCGTGTTGAAGGTTTACAGCCAATTGAATTGCCGAAACAGTATGTGTTCATGCCTTTTCAGGATGATCGCGATACGCAAGTGCGCCTGTTTTCACCCTGGATAAAGAATATGCGTGAACTCTTTGCGCTGGGTGAGTTGATACAGGCGAAAACAGGCCTGACGGTTGTGTTCAAGGAGCACCCGTCGAGCCGTGAGTCATATCCCGAGCTGCACCAGCGTTGCCATGCCTCTCTGCTGTTTGCCAATGGCAACAGCACCCAAGAGCTGATTGAGTCCAGTCTATTTGTAGTGACCTTGAACTCCACTGTCGGCTTGGAAAGCTTATTGTTGGGGCGTCCGCTTCTGACGCTGGGACAGGCGTTTTTCAATATTCCTGGCGTGGTCATGCACGCGGACTCGGCAGCGCAGATGCTGGATATTGTCGCGGCATTTCCAGAGTGGCCGGTGCATCCGGAGTTGCGGAATGGCTTTTTGCACTACTTGAAGCATCAATATTGCGTTCCGGGTAGCTGGCAACAGGCTGATGATGCTCATGTGCATGAAGTGGCAACACGCATGCTGCACCTGGTTGATAAAGATGGATAACACCATGCTGGTCAAGCAAGAGCTGTGGCTGGCGCGTTGTGCCGCGTTGGGTTTTATGGTCTTTCTCTTGGCACCGTGGGTGTTGCCGAGTAACAAAATTTATCATCAGTTAATCATTGCATTGCTTTGGCTACCCGCCTTGCTCTCATTGTTTCGTCAGGATCTGCGTCCTGATGGGCGCCTACCTGAATGTTGGTTGTATTTATTGTTCAGTGCCTGGGTGCTGGTCGTTATCGCGCTGCAGGGTGCTCCTGACCCTTGGGGTAAAGCCAAACTACCGTTGTATGTAGGCTTGTCGTTTGTCGGTGTCTGGCTGGCTGGACGTAATGGCCGTTGGAGTTTTGAGCAATTGTTGTTTTTCGCTGCCTTGTTGGGTGGCTTGGGTGCGGCTTACTCGTGGTTGGAGTTCTATTGGCTACAAGGCCACGGATTCGACTTAAGACTGAGCGCCCATGGCCTTTGGGATACACCAATTCCTGCAGCTCATGCGGTTGGTGCGCTGGCCATTTTAGGGGCCTTGTTGTTACCTGACTTGCGTGGGGCGCGACATTACCTGTTGGTGTATTTATTGGTTGGGTTGTCTGCGCTCGGTTTTATGTTGTTTTTGATCTCCAGCCAGACTCGCGGTGTGTGGGTCGCGCTCTTGGCGACCTTGCTTTTTATCTGTGCGATTGATTTAAACAGGCGGCATGTTGCCTTTTTGCTGCTGGTGCTTGCTGTTCTGTCGGCAGTATTTCTTATCAATGCAGAATTCTTGTTGCAGCGCGGTGCGTCTTATCGGCCGCAATTGTGGCAGGGCGGGATTGATTTGATTCGGCAAAATCCGCTGATGGGGCTTGGTTTCGATACCTACTCTATTACGATTGCTGAGTTGGCGAGGAGCTTCAAACATCCACATAACTTGTTTTTGGATGTCGGTGTGCGTTTGGGGTTGATTGGTCTGGGACTGTTTATGTTGCTGTGGGGCTGCGCGGCCTGGCGTGGTTGGCGGCATCGGCATGAGCCTTTGGGCAAGGCTCTACTAGCCCTGCTGGTATTTTCCAGCGTGTCGCTGCTTACCGATGGTATTGGCTTATGGCTCAAGCCCAATGCCGATTGGTTCGTGACCTGGTTGCCTCTGATGATCAGCTTGGCTCTGGCTGGGCGTGAACAACCGGTGGCGGATAGCAGCGCCTACCGACTATGAATGATGTACTGAGGAATATGTGATGAGTGCGCTTGATACAGCTGTTGGGGTAATTCGCGCAGGTATTGACAAGATAAACCTACAGACATTTGCCGCGTGCAGGGGGACATGCTCGGGGCCGTTGTTCATCGTGGCGTCTGGGCCGTCGGCGCGGGATTTCCCACTGGCCAATTACGCTCAATATCCAATGTTTGCAGTTAGTGGCTCCATCCAGCTCTTTACGGCAACAAGCGTTGCTCCGTTGTTCTATTTATGTGATGACAATAGTTTTGCCGCGCAACGCCAGCCGATATTGCGTCAAGGATTGGCTCTGGCGCAAAACGTGGCGTTAAGTCCGCGAGTGATCAGCATTACCCAGGGTTTGTCCGCCGCAGAGTTGGCCCAGACACGGTTATAT
Source organism: Pseudomonas sp. (assembly GCA_036835505.1). Lineage (GTDB taxonomy): Bacteria > Pseudomonadota > Gammaproteobacteria > Pseudomonadales > Pseudomonadaceae > Aquipseudomonas. The sequence goes on along the minus strand of DAITLT010000051.1, from coordinate 5,380 downwards.
GCGTTCAATCGGGTTAATCGCAGTATTGATGGCAAACAGCAGCTGTCTGATCGACGTTTTGCATGGAAGATGCGTAACGATCAGGATGTCTCCTGTGATTTTTCTTTGTTCAGTCAGAAACCTAATCGGATAGGTTTCAGTCGAGATATGGACAAAGGTTATTTCAGTTGCCGGACCATTCCCTATGCGGGCCTGCAGCTCGCTCACCACCTGGGTTTTAATCAGGTGATATTGGTTGGCGTTGATCTGGATTCGAGCCAGGGACGTTTTTACGAGCAGGGTGCTGCAGCCATGCCAAGTCGCTTGGATGGCGACTATGAGGATTACATTGAGCCTTGTTTTGAACTGATGGCGCGGCGCGTTGTTAGTCCGACATTTCAGGTTTATAACCTGTCAGCCAAAAGTCGCCTGCCGGCTAGCCTTGTGCCCAAAATTACTCTGGATCAGCTGGATGCTTTGCTCGCTTCGGCGTAGGCAAGCAGCAGTTCATCAAGGGGGAAGTTTTCTACGTTGCGCCGCTGCAAATAACGGCGCAGATGTTCGAAATTGCGCCGCACGAGCATGGTGCCAAGTGGCCGGCCTTTGAAACGGATATCGAGAAAATCAATCAGGCCGAAGCTGGCGTCCGGAGTGCGCAAGATATTGCCCAGGTGCAAGGAGCGAAAGTAAATGCCGCGACGGTGCATGAGCAGAATGTAGGTCGCCAGTTCTGGCACAAGTGCATTGAACTCGCCGCGCGCGGAACTGAATAGGCTGTCTAGCGGTGTCCCTTGCAGTGGCGCGTAGACGCAGGCGCTGATGCTGTTGCGCGCTAACCAAAACGTGTCATGCACTTTCGGGGTTGCAATGCCTAGCTTGTTCAAGCGCTCACTGTTGTTATGGAAGCGCCGGGCGGCAGGCAGCAAACGTTCCAGCAGAGGGTTGCGGCGGCTGCGGAAGATCTTCAGAAGATCGCCGCTGGCCAGGCGTACCACCTTGGGGCCGTGGCTGTCTTTTTCCAGGACCACGCCTTGGTCGAGCCAATCTTGTAATTGGTTCGCTGTTACAATCCGCATCTTGTTCCTCTAGCCTGTTTGAAGAGCCCTGCAGAATGGTCGATTCCACGCAGCAATCCAGTTTCAAAGTCTATCTGCGATTGCTTAAGTACGTAGTGCCCTACTTGGGCGCCTTCGCCGTCAGCATCATTGGTTTCTTGTTGTTCGCATCCAGCCAGCCGATGCTGGCGCACATGCTCAAGCTCTTTCTGGATGGGCTGCAGGACCCTGAAAAGGCTGTGATTCTTGGTGCGCCGATGATCTACGGCGTGCCGCTGCTGATTGTACTCATTGCCTTCTATCAGGGCATAGGGTCATTTCTCAGCAACTACTACCTCGCCAAGGTGGCGCGCGGCGTGGTGCATGACTTGCGTTGTGCCTTGTTTGATAACTTGCTGACGCTGCCCAATCGCTATTTCGATAACCATAATTCGGGTCACCTGATCTCGCGTATTACCTACAACGTGACCATGGTGACCGGCGCCATTACCGACGCCATCAAGGTGGTGATTCGCGAAGGCATGACGGTGATCTTCCTGTTTGGCTACCTGTTGTGGATGCACTGGCGCCTGACCCTGGTGCTGCTGGCGATCCTGCCGTTGATTGCCGTGCTGGTGACCTCGGCCAGCAAGAAATTTCGCAAGCAGAGCAAGCAGATTCAGGTCGCCATGGGTGATGTGACTCACGTGGCCTCCGAAACCATTCAGGGCTATAGAGTGGTGCGCAGCTTCGGCGGCGAAGAGTACGAGGTGGACCGGTTTCACAAGGCCAGCGCAGACAACATGAATCGCAGCCTGAAGATGACCCGTACTCAGGCGATCTACACCCCGACCTTGCAGTTGGTGATTTATTCCGCGATGGCAGTGCTGATGTTTCTGGTGCTGTACCTGCGCGGCGACTCTTCGGTGGGTGAGTTGGTGGCCTACATCACGGCAGCGGGCTTGTTGCCCAAGTCGATTCGCCAGCTATCTGAAGTCAGCTCCACCGTGCAAAAAGGCCTGGCTGCTTCGGACAGTATTTTTGAACAGTTGGATCAGACACCTGAAATCGATGCAGGTACCCATGCCTGTGAACGGGTCAGCGGCCGTCTAGAAGTCAGCAACCTGAGCTTTCAATATCCAGGCACCGACAAACCGGTGCTGCACGACATCAGTTTTGTTGCCGAGCCTGGGCAGATGGTGGCTCTGGTCGGTCGTTCCGGCAGCGGTAAGTCGACCCTGGCCAGTTTGGTGCCGCGTTTTTATCACCATGAGAGCGGGCACATTTTGCTGGATGGCGTGGATGTCGAGGACTACACCCTGCGCAATTTGCGCCGGCATATTGCCTTGGTCACCCAGCAGGTCACCCTGTTCAACGACACCGTGGCCAACAACATTGCCTATGGCGATTTGGCCGGCGCGCCGCTGGCGGATATTCAGCAGGCCGCCGCTGCTGCCTATGCCGATGAATTTATCGAGAAGATGCCGCAGGCCTACCAGACCCTGGTGGGTGAGAACGGTGTGCTGTTGTCCGGCGGCCAGCGCCAGCGTCTGGCGATTGCCCGGGCGTTGTTGAAGAACGCGCCGGTATTGATTCTCGACGAGGCCACCTCGGCCCTGGATACCGAGTCCGAGCGGCATATTCAGGGCGCGCTGGATAAGGTCATGCAGGGCCGCACCACGCTGGTGATCGCTCACCGCCTGAGCACCATCGAGAAGGCCGACCTGATTCTGGTGATGGATCAGGGCCGTATCGTCGAGCGCGGCAACCATGCCGAGTTGTTGGCGCAGAACGGCTATTACACCCGCTTGCACGCCCGCCAGTTTGAAGAAGGTGGCGAGGAGCCGGCTGTCGAGTTGCCGGCTTGATCCTCAATCGATTCGGCGCCTGGCGTGAGCGTGGTTGGACGCCGATTGATGCGCGCGCCTATGCCGATGCCTGGCAGCGCTTCGGCGGCAGCGTGGCGACCCATCCCCAAGTGGTTGAGCGCCTAGCCGGCTTGGCCGGCATCCCGGTGCGCTACCTCGGCTGGCTGGAGCAGGGCGAGTTGCAGGCGGCGTTGCCGACCTGGGGGCGCCATCTGGCGTTGTCCAAGGATGTGCTCAAACGTCACGGCCGGCGCGGCTTGTTTGATCTGGGTAACGCAGAAATCATCCTGCCGGCCGCCGCCTCTGTGCGGGTGCCGCTGCGCCATCAGGCGCGCTATGTATCGCAGCTTAATGCCGCGCACTTCAGCACCCTGCGTGAGCAGCCGGAAGGCCTGGCGCTGGCCCGTGAGCCTGAGGAATACAGCAAGAAGTTCCGCTACAACCAGCGCCGCGAACAGCGCCTGCTGGAAGAGGCGGGGGGCGTGATCCGGCCGATGCTGGAGTTGAGTGCCGCTGAGCAGGCGACGATTTATGCCGAGCTATTTCAGCGCCGTTGGGGTTTTGAGGCCACTGGCAAGGCGCATCTGGCTGAGGTATTCGCGCTGCTACGCGAGTTTATGACCGGCTCGTTGATCTACCTGCA
>DAITLT010000051.1:0-1846 GCA_036835505.1 Pseudomonas sp. | reverse complement strand
CAGCCGGTAGCGATCCAGATTCTCTACCGTGTCGAGGCCCCGCAGTGGGTCAGCCTTGAATACATCAACGGCGGCGTCGACCCGCAGAACCGTGAGTTCAGTCCCGGTAGCGTGCTCAGTTTCGTTAACACGCAAAATGCCTGGAGCGAGGCGCGGGCGCTGGGCAAGCCGCTGCGTTATTCCTTCGGTCGCGCCGATCGTGAATACAAGGACCGCTGGTGCAATCGCCAGCCGGTCTATCAGGTGTGAGGCGATGAGCGTACGCAAGCAGCAGTTGCTCAAGCGCCATCGGCGCAACAAGCGGATGGCCCTGGTTCTGGCGTTGCTTGGCCTGCTGATCCTGGCGTTTAGCGTGGCCTGGTGGTGGCTGCCGCTGGCCGTGCTGCTGGGCTGGATCGCACACGAAGCCTGGTTCGCCGATCATTTGTTCTATGCCCCGAACGAGGATTACCAATACGCCTTCCCGGCCGGCACGCCGAGCGTGGCGGCGACGCTGGACGCGGGCTATCTGCAATTGGCCGATGAGCTGCCGGTCGGCGACACCCTGATTCTGCAACTGCGAGTGCGCAGTACCTGGCTGGGCCGCTGGCTCGACCCTTATGTGTTGCTCGGTGATGACCGCCAGGACTTCGAGCGCGGCGTGCGGGGCGCGCGCTATCTCAATCTTTCCGACCACCTCGCGGAGTTGCAGGCCGGTCAATTGCAGCTGCGCGGGCGCTTCTGTCGGCTGGCTGCCAGCGCCACCCTGCATGTCTGCAGTTCTCCCGACTATCGCCAGCAATCGCTGCTGATCATCGCGCCCCATGCCGATGATGCCGAGCTGGCGGCCTTTGGCCTGTACAGCCAGGCCGCGCACGTCAGCATCGTCACCCTGACCCAGGGTGAGATCGAGGCCGAGGCCTATCAGCGCTTAGGCTTGGACAAGGCCGCGGCGGCGCAACTGAAAGGCCGCCTGCGCGCCTGGGACAGCCTGGCCGTGCCGCTCTGGGGCGGCGTGGCCCAGCAGCGCTGCGTGCAACTGGGCTATTACTGTCTGCAACTGCCGGCCATGCTCGCCACGCCGACACAGGTGTTGGCCTCCCGTGAGTCGGGCGAGTGCGATGTTCGCAGTGTGCGTCAGCACAACCCGCTGCGCCTGCCAGCGGACGCCGATGGCCAGCCGACGGGGCATAATCTGCAGGCTGATCTGGTGGCCCTGCTGGAGCATTTTTGCCCCGAGGTGGTGGTCACCCCACACCCCGAGCTCGATCCCCACAGCGATCACGTCGCCGCCACCCAGGCGCTGCTGGCGGCGATCCAGGCCAGTCGCTGGCAGCCCAAGACCCTGCTGCTGTATGCCAACCACTTGCATGACAACGACCGCTGGCCCATGGGCCCGGCCGGCAATGGCATCGCCTTGCCGCCAGCGCTCACGGCCTTGCCTGCCGAGCGGCTGTGGAGCTTGTCGCTGAGCCCTGCGCAGCAGCTGGACAAGGCCATGGCGTTGGCCATGCAGCACGATTTACAGGGCCGCCTGCCATGGAAAAAACGCCTGCGCCGGTTGATTCAATCTGCCCTGGCCGGACGCCGCTGGCCTGCCACGGGGGACGACGAATTCTTCCGCAAGGCCGTGCGCCGGCATGAGTTGTTCTGGGTCCGCCACCTGTAGGTCTCGGCCCTGGCCGGAAATACCCGAGCAGGCGGCCATGTTATGCTTCGCCGCATTTTTACCGCCGCACAGATGCCAACGCTGGAGTCGCCATGAAGTTGTCCATGCCCCGTTTCGACCAGGCCGCCGTATTGGTGGTCGGTGATGTCATGCTCGACCGCTACTGGCATGGCGGCACCTCGCGGATTTCGCCGGAGG
>DAITLT010000050.1:0-14551 GCA_036835505.1 Pseudomonas sp. | reverse complement strand
ATTTCAGCCCTCTCCCCCAGCCCCTCTCCCATAAATGGGCGAGGGGAGCACAACCTCAGTTGGCGGGCTTTTTTGCGCGATGGATCAGGCGCCGAGCAGGCTCTGTCCGCAGACGCGCAGCACCTGGCCGGTGACGCAGCCCGAGGTGGGTTGGGCAAACCAGGCGGCGGCTTCGGCGACGTCCTGAGGCTGACCGCCCTGGCTCATGGAGTTCATCCGCCGGCCGGCCTCGCGAATCCCCAGGGGAATGGCCGCGGTCATCTGGGTTTCGATAAAGCCGGGGGCGATGGCGTTGAGGGTGATGCCGCGCTTGCCCAGGATCGGCGCCCAGGCCGCGGCCAGGCCGATCAGGCCGGCTTTGCTCACCGCGTAGTTGCTCTGGCCCATGTTGCCGGCGATGCCGCTGATCGAGGCGAGCAGCACCACGCGGCCGTTGTCGTGCAGTTTGCCGGCGTCCAGCAGGGCCTGGGTCAGCACTTGCGGGGCGCGCAGATTGACGTTGATCACCGAGTCCCAGAGCGCTTCGCTCATGTTCTTCAGGGTCTTGTCGCGGGTGATGCCGGCGTTGTGGATGACGATGTCAACGCCCTCGCCGAGCGCCGCCACCAGTTGCGCACCGGCATCCACGGCGCAGATGTCCAGGGCCAGGGCCTGGCCGCCGAGGCGCGCGGCCAGGGCATCGAGGGCGTCTTTGGCTTGCGGCACGTCGAGCAGCACCACCTTGGCGCCATCGCGGGCCAGGGTTTCGCTGATGGCGGCGCCGATGCCACGGCTGGCGCCGGTGACCAGGGCGATCTTGCCCGCCAGGGGGCGGCTCCAGTCACTGACCTGGGCCGCGCACGGGCTCAGGCGCAGCACCTGGCCGGAGACGTAGGCGCTTTTTGGCGAGAGGAAGAAGCGCAGGGCGCCTTCCAGTTGCTCTTCTGCGCCCTTGCCAACGTAGATCAGCTGCACGCTGCCGCCACGGCGGATTTCCTTGCCCAGGGAGCGACTGAAACCTTCCAGCGAGCGCTGCACGCTGGCGGCCTCCGGGTCTTTCAGCGACTCCGGCGCGCGCGCCAGGATCACCACCCGCGGGCATTTGCCCAGGCCCTTGAAGGCGGGCTGGAAGAAGTTGCGCAGCTCAAGCAGTTGCTCAAAGCGGGTTAAGTCGCTGGCATCAAAGATCAGTGCCTTGAGTTTCGGGCCGTGCTCGGCCGTCCAGCGTGGCAGGCCCAAGGCGCCTTCGACGGCGCTGTAGCTGTCACGGGTGAGCTTGTGCAGGCAGGCGCTGGCGGCTGTGGCCAGGGCGCCGCTGCCACCCAGCAGCAGGGCGCCGTCTACCGGCTGAACACGCCCGGCTTGCCAGCGTTCCAGGCGTAGCGGGGCCGGCAGACCAAGGGCGCCGACCAGGCGGCGACCCAGGTTGGAATTGGCGAAGGCTAGGTAACGGTCGGACATGCTCGGACTCCGGCAAGTGGATCAAAAGTGCCGCCACTTTACCCAGCCAGGCCGCTTGCGCAATTGACCGTGGCAGACGGCCGCTGCGGCATGCCGGCCAATGCCGTGGCCGCTGGCGGCGCTAGGCTGCAGCGACTTACTGTGCATTTTCAAGGAACTCCCCATGACCCAGCTGCGTCGGGTCGCCATTGTTGGCGGCAACCGTATTCCTTTCGCCCGTTCCAATACGCTGTATGCCACCGCCAGCAACCAGGAAATGCTCACCAGCGCCCTGGATGGCCTGGTGGAGCGCTTCAACCTGCACGGCGAGCGGATTGGCGAATTTGTTGCCGGCGCGGTGCTCAAGCATTCGCGCGACTTCAACCTGGCCCGCGAGTGCGTGCTGGGCTCGCGCCTGGCGCCCGAGACCACCGCCTTTGACCTGCAACAGGCCTGCGGCACCGGGCTGGAGGCGGCGATTCTGGTGGCCAACAAGATCGCCCTCGGGCAGATCGACAGCGGCATCGCCGGCGGCGTCGACACCACCTCGGACGCGCCGATCGGCGTACACGAAGAGCTGCGCCATATCCTCCTGGCCGCCAACCGTGGCAAGACCACCGGCGACAAGGTCAAAAGCCTGCTGAAGATTCGCCCGCGCCACCTGGCCCCATCGATCCCGCGCAATGGCGAGCCACGCACCGGCCTGTCGATGGGCGAGTCCTGCGAGCTGATGGCACAGCGCTGGGCCATCCCCCGCGACGAGCAGGATCAACTGGCGGTGCTCAGTCATCAGAAACTCGCCGCCTCCTACGCCGAAGGTTGGCACGACGACCTGCTCACCCCGTTTCACGGTCTGACCCGCGACCAGAACCTGCGCCCGGAAATCAGCCTGGAGAAACTCGCCAGCATCAAGCCCTGCTTCGAACGCGGCCCCCGCGGCACCCTGACTGCCGCCAACTCGACACCGCTGACCGATGGCGCCTCGGTGGTGCTGCTGGCCAGCGAGGAGTGGGCCAAGGCCCGTGGCTTGCCAATCCTGGCCTACTTCAAGGACGGCGAGGCGGCGGCCGTGGATTTCGTCAAAGGCGCCGAGGGCCTGCTGATGGCGCCGGTGTATGCGGTGCCGCGCATGCTGGCGCGGAATAACCTGACGTTGCAGGATTTTGACTTCTACGAGATCCACGAAGCCTTCGCCGCCCAAGTGCTGTGTACCCTCAAGGCCTGGGAAGACACCGATTATTGTCAGTCACGCTTGGGTCTGAGCGCTGCGCTGGGCGCCATCGAGCGCAGCAAGCTGAACGTCAAGGGCAGCTCCCTGGCGGCCGGCCACCCGTTTGGCGCCACTGGCGGGCGCATCGTCGCCAACCTGGCCAAGCTGATTGCGGTGGCCGGCAAAGGCCGTGGCTTGATCTCGATTTGCGCTGCCGGCGGTCAAGGTGTGACGGCGATCATCGAGTCGGCATCCAACTGAGGTAATTGCCAGGCGGCCCTGCTGCCTGCCGCTTACTCCGTGATTTAAGACGGCCCGTTTTGGCGGCGCCGTCTTTTTTTTGCGCGCCTTTAGGGTGGCGGTGTGGCGGTGTGGTGAGTGGGTGAGTGGTAAGTGGTAAGTGGTAAGTGGTGAGTTGGCGTGGGGGGATGGGCTTTTGTGCTAGTCTGGCCGGCCTTTTTTCGCCATCAGCGGAGCTGTTGCATGTCCGAACTCAAACTGACCACCGACGAAACACGCGTGAGCTACGGCATTGGCCGTCAATTGGGCGACCAGTTGCGTGAGAACCCGCCGCCAGGGGTGAATCTGCTGGCCATCGTTGCTGGTTTGTCCGATGCCTTCAACGGCACGCCAAGCCGGGTCAGCCAGGACGATCTGTCGGCCAGCTTCAAGGTGATTCGCGAGCAGATGCAGGCCCAGGCCCAGGCTCAGGCCGAAGCGGCCGCCGCCGCTGGCGTGGCCTTCCTCGCCGAAAACGCCAAGAAAGCCGGGGTTACCGTGCTGGAGTCGGGTCTGCAATATGAAGTGCTGACCGCTGGCGAAGGCGCCAAGCCGTCGGCTGACGACAATGTGCGCACCCACTACCACGGCACCTTGATCGACGGCACTGTGTTCGACAGCTCCTACGAGCGTGGCGAGCCGGCCGAGTTTCCGGTGAGTGGCGTGATTGCCGGTTGGGTCGAGGCCCTGCAGTTGATGAACACCGGCAGCAAGTGGCGCCTGACCGTGCCGAGCGAGCTGGCCTACGGCGGCCAGGCTGCCGGCAGCATCCCACCGCATAGCGTGCTGGTGTTTGATGTGGAGCTGCTGGCCGTTCTGTAATGGCCGCTTGCCGAGCGCCTTGGCGGCGCTCGGCAAACCCGTCGCTCAGAAGTGCGGCGTGTCGTGATCTACCGCCGGGCGCAAGGCCCGAGCAAAGCAGAACAGAAACAGATTGCGCAGCAACTCCTTGATTACCAATGGCTCGCTGGAGCTGAGGCTGGCGAGATCCAGATCGCCGAGCTCGCGCAGTTCTTCCAGGGCTTGTTCTTCGAGGGTCACGCAAACCGTGCCGGTTTCCCGATTGAGGATGCGCAGGTAAGGCTGCGGACGATCCAGCCAGGCGTCGATCAAATAGGTCATAACTCATCTCCTTGTTCTTGGGGTTAGATGAGAATAATTCCTATTCAAATAATAGCAAGGATAAATTGGCGTTCGTGCGGGCAATAAAAAGCCCGTCGGACGAACGGGCTGTTTGGTTGCAACAGACCCTAGTGAGTGCGTGCTACGGCGAAGCGGCTGAGTTCGGCCAGGGCGTCGCGGTACGGGCTGGCTGGCAGCACGTCGAGGCAGGCGATGGCCCGTTCGGCGAAATCGCGGGCCAGTTGTGCGGTGTAGTCGAGGGCGCCGGCCGCTTCGACGGCATTGCGGATGCTTTCGAGGTCTTCCAGGCCGCCTTTCTGAATCGCTTGGCGCACCAGGGCAGCCTGCTCGGCGGTGCCTTCGCGCATGGTGTAGATCAGCGGCAAGGTTGGCTTGCCTTCGGCCAGGTCGTCGCCGACGTTCTTGCCCAGTGTCGCGGCGTCGCCACGGTAGTCGAGCAGGTCGTCGACCAGCTGGAAGGCGATGCCGAGGTGATCACCAAAGGTGCGCAGGGCTTCGGTCTGTGCCGCATCGGCGCCGGCCAGGGCGGCGGCGCTGTGGGTCGAGGCCTCGAACAGCATGGCGGTCTTGCCGCGGATCACTTCCATATAGGTTTCTTCGCTGGTGCTGGCGTCGCGAATCTTCGACAACTGCAGCACTTCGCCTTCGGCGATTACGCGGGTGGCCTTGGAGAGGATGCGCATGACGTCCATGGAGCCCAGCTCGACCATCATTTCGAACGAGCGCGAATAAAGGAAGTCGCCCACCAGCACGCTCGGTGCGTTGCCCCACTGGGCGTTGGCGGTGGAGCGGCCGCGGCGCATGTCGGACATGTCGACCACGTCGTCATGCAGCAGGGTGGCGGTGTGCAGGAATTCGATGGTGGCGGCCAGCAGGCGCAGGTTGTCGCCTTCCTGGCCCAGGGCCTTGCCGCTGAGCAGCACCAGCAGCGGGCGCAGGCGTTTGCCGCCGGCGGAGATGATGTAGTCACCGATTTTTTCCACCAGTGGCACGCGCGACACCAGTTGGCGACGAATGATGCCGTCGACGGCACGGAAGTCGTCCGCTACTACGCTATAAAAGGCCTGGGGTTGCATCGTCGGTGAGGGCTCCTGAGGGTTGCGCGGCATGCTAGGGGGCGGGGTGGGGGCTGTCAAGGCGAGCACTTGAGGTGCTTGCGTGGTGCTGTCGGCTTGCGTACAATCGCGGCCCCTGAACTTCCCTGGGCATTACCTGCCTTACGCAATTGCAAGGGCGTCCTTCCGGCCCCAAGCAGCCATGCCAGCCGACGACTATTCCTATAAAGCGCTGGGTGAGCAGGATTAACGGAGCAAAATTATGTACGCAGTAATTGTTACCGGTGGCAAGCAATACAAAGTTGCCGAAGGCGAATACCTGAAAATTGAAAAACTCGAGCTGGCCGTTGGCGAGGCCGTGAATTTCGACCGCGTTCTGTTGGTTGCCAATGGCGACGACGTGAAAATCGGCGCACCTGTTGTTGCAGGCGCCAAGGTTGTGGCTGAAGTGATTGCCCAGGGCCGTCATGACAAAGTCACCATCATCAAGTTCCGTCGTCGTAAGCACCACATGAAGCGTCAGGGCCACCGTCAGTGGTACACCGAGATCAAAATCACCGGTATTCAGGCCTGATTCGTTTCGGTCTAATCCCTCTATAGGAGTATTGAACTCATGGCACACAAAAAAGCTGGCGGTAGTACCCGCAACGGTCGCGACTCAGAAGCCAAACGCCTTGGCGTGAAGATGTACGGCGGCCAGGCTATCAAGGCCGGTAACATCATCGTGCGTCAGCGCGGCACCCAATTCCACGCTGGTTACGGCGTTGGCATGGGTAAGGATCACACCCTGTTCGCTAAAGTCGAAGGCGTGATCAAGTTTGAAGTTAAAGGCGCCTTCGGTCGTCGTTACGTGAGCGTTGTCGCGGCTTAATCGCGAGAGTGCTGGAAAAGCCCTGTCTTGCGACGGGGCTTTTTTGTTTCTGTACCTGATGTTCACTGTTTTATTCTGCCCGCTGTTGCGGCGGGAGGCGTAGCCCATGAAATTCGTCGATGAAGTATCGATTTTTGTAAAAGCTGGTGATGGCGGCAACGGTTGCATGAGTTTCCGTCGCGAGAAGTTCATCGAGAATGGTGGGCCGAACGGTGGTGATGGTGGTGACGGCGGCTCGGTCTACATGATCGCCGACGAGAACCTCAACACCCTGGTCGACTATCGCTATACCCGCCGCTTCGATGCCGAGCGTGGCTCCAATGGCGGCAGTACCGATTGCACCGGGCGTAAGGGTGAAGAGCTGGTGCTGCGCGTGCCGGTCGGCACCACGGTGATCGATGCCGGTACCCAGGAAGTGATCGGCGACCTGACCAAGGCCGGCCAGCGCCTGCTGGTCGCCCATGGCGGCTGGCACGGCCTGGGTAACACTCGTTTCAAGTCGAGTACCAACCGCGCGCCGCGGCAGACCACGCTGGGCAAGCCGGGCGAGTCCCGCGATCTCAAGCTGGAATTGAAAGTGCTGGCGGACGTCGGTCTGCTGGGCTTGCCGAATGCCGGCAAGAGCACCTTTATTCGCGCCGTGTCGGCGGCCAAGCCGAAGGTGGCGGATTATCCGTTTACCACCCTGGTGCCGAACCTGGGGGTGGTCAGCGTTGATCGCTACAAGAGTTTCGTGGTGGCGGATATTCCAGGCTTGATCGAGGGGGCCTCGGATGGCGCCGGTCTGGGCATTCGCTTCCTCAAGCACTTGGCGCGCACCCGCTTGCTGTTGCACCTGGTTGATATGGCGCCGCTGGACATGAGTGATCCGGCCGAGGCGGCAGTCACCATCGTCGATGAGCTGAGCAAGTTCAGTCCGGCGCTGGCCGATCGCGATCGCTGGCTGGTGCTGAACAAGTGCGACCAGATCCTCGAAGAGGAGCAGGAGGCGCGGATCAAGGAAATCACCGCTGCGCTGGATTGGCAGGGCCCTGTGTATGTGATCTCGGCGATTGCTGGCGAGGGCACGGAAAAGCTCTGTTACGACATCATGCGTTACCTCGAAGAGCGTGCCTTGCGTCTGGCCGAAGAGCCGCAGTACGCCAAGGAGCTGGCTGAGCTGGATCGGCGCATCGAGGATGAGGCGCGGGCCCAGTTGCAGGCCCTGGATGATCAGCGTGCGCTGCGGCGTACGGGGGTCAAGGCTGTCGGCACCGAGGATGACGACGGCTTCTGGGATGAAGAGGATGAGGCGGACGGCCCGGAAATTATCTACGTTCGCGACTGAGAACACCCACAACGCCGCTGATTAGCGGCGTTGTGCTGACTAACTCCAGGGTTGGCGCCGGGGTGCGTGCAACCTGCTGATCAAGGTTGGGATGACATGCGGGACAAGGTGACGGGTGCGCGGCGCTGGGTGGTGAAAATCGGCAGCGCGCTGCTGACGGCGGATGGGCGCGGGCTGGATCGGGCGGCCATGGCGGTGTGGGTCGAGCAGATGGTGGCGTTGCACGCGGCTGGTGTCGAGCTGGTGCTGGTGTCCTCCGGGGCGGTGGCGGCCGGCATGAGTCGCTTGGGTTGGTCGGTGCGCCCAAGTGCCATCCATGAGTTGCAGGCGGCGGCGGCGGTGGGGCAGATGGGCCTGGTGCAAGCCTGGGAGTCGAGCTTCGGCGAGCACGGCAAGCACACGGCGCAGATCCTGCTGACCCATGACGATCTGTCCGATCGCAAGCGCTACCTGAATGCGCGCAGCACGCTGCGCACCTTGGTGGAGCTGGGCGCCATTCCGGTGATCAACGAAAACGACACCGTGGTCACCGATGAGATCCGCTTTGGCGACAACGACACCCTGGCGGCGCTGGTGGCCAACCTGGTGGAGGCTGATCTGCTGGTCATCCTCACCGATCGCGACGGCATGTTTGATGCCGATCCGCGCAATAACCCGGATGCGCAGCTGATTTCCGAGGCGCGTGCCGATGACCCTGCTCTGGATGCGGTGGCGGGCGGTACCGGCGGTGCGCTGGGGCGTGGCGGCATGCAAACCAAGTTGCGCGCGGCGCGCCTGGCGGCGCGTTCCGGAGCGCATACGGTGATCGTTGGCGGGCGCATCGAGCGCGTGCTGGATCGGCTGAAGGCGGGCGAGTTGCTCGGCACCCTGTTGTTGCCGGAGCGTGGTCTGCTGGCGGCGCGCAAGCAGTGGCTGGCTGGGCATTTGCAAACGCGCGGCAGCCTGACCCTGGATGATGGTGCGGTGCAGGCGCTGCTGCGCGGGCACAAGAGTCTGTTGCCGGTGGGCGTCAAGCAGGTGCAGGGCAATTTCCGCCGTGGCGAGATGGTGGTCTGCCTGGCGCCGGATGGTGCCGAGGTGGCGCGTGGCCTGGCCAATTACAGTGCGGCGGAAGCGCAAAAGATCGTCGGCCAGGGTTCGGATGCCATCGAGCAGTTGCTCGGTTATGTGGATGAGCCTGAGTTGATTCACCGCGATAATCTGATTTTGACCTGACTGAGAGCGAGAGGCTAACGATGCGCATTGCCAAAGGATTGCTGGGCTTGTTGCTGACGCTGCCAATGCTGGCGGCGGCCGAGGAAATTGGCGAGGTTTCCACGGTGTTCAAGTGGCTGGGGCCGAATGACAAGATTGTCGTCGAGGCCTTCGATGATCCCAAGGTTGAGGGTGTGACCTGCTACCTGTCGCGCGCCAAAACGGGCGGGGTGAAGGGTGGTATGGGCTTGGCGGAGGATCGTGCCGAGGCGTCGATCGCTTGCCGGCAGGTCGGCGCCATCAGCTTCAGGGCTGAGTTGAAAGACGGCGAGGAGGTGTTCAGGGAGCGCACCTCGCTGGTGTTCAAGACCATGCAGGTGGTGCGTTTCTTCGACCACAAGCGCAATACCCTGGTGTATCTGGTCTACAGCGACCGAGTGATCGAGGGCAGCCCGCAAAATGCGGTGACGGCCATTCCGATCCTGCCCTGGGCTGCGCGTTAAGCTGGCGCTGCGCGGGTTGGCAGTGGCACTTTTCGCCAGGCAATAAAAAACCGGCCGAGGCCGGTTTTTTAACAGCGTACATCTTAGGCGGCAGCGGCTTCGCTGAGTGCCTTGATGTGGCCGTTCAGGCGGCTCTTATGACGAGCGGCCTTGTTCTTGTGGATGATGCCTTTATCGGCCATACGGTCGATTACCGGCACAGCCAGAACGTAGGCTTTTTGAGCTTTTTCAAGCTCTTTGGCGTCGATAGCCTTGACCACGTTCTTGATGTAAGTGCGGACCATGGAGCGCAGGCTGGCGTTATGGCTACGACGCTTCTCAGCCTGTTTTGCGCGTTTTTTGGCAGAAGGTGTATTGGCCACCGTCAAGCTCCTCGAAAAAATCTGGGGGTGATTGCAAACAAATAAGGCCGCGAATAATGCCGTTGCGATTCACCCCTGTCAAGGGTGAATCCACCTGCCGTGCCGTGCCGGTGTTCGTGGCAGGATGCTTTAATTGTCGGCCGGCCCTACACTCCGCGGCTTTGGCGGGTGGCGCAGGCCTGTGCCGCTGGTCGTTCTCTGGATAGCAGAAGTTTTGCCTTATGAATCTACTCAAGTCGCTGGCCGCGGTCAGCTCCATGACCCTGCTGTCGCGCGTCCTCGGTTTTGTTCGCGACACCCTGGTGGCGCGGGTGTTTGGTGCGGGCACGGCAACCGACGCCTTTTTTGTCGCGTTTAAATTGCCCAATTTGCTGCGGCGTATTTTTGCCGAGGGCGCGTTCTCCCAGGCCTTTGTGCCGATCCTGGCGGAATATAAAAACCAGCAGGGCGAGGAGGCGGCGCGCACCTTTGTTGCCTATGTCAGCGGCTTGCTGACCCTGGTGTTGGCGCTGGTTACGGCGCTGGGCATATTGGCCGCGCCCTGGGTGATCTGGGCGACGGCGCCAGGCTTTGTCGACTCGGCGGAAAAGTTTGAGCTGACCACGGCACTGCTGCGGGTGACCTTCCCGTATATCTTGTTGATCTCGCTGGCGTCTCTGGCGGGGGCGATTCTCAATACCTGGAATCGCTTCGCGGTGCCGGCCTTCGTGCCGACCTTGCTGAACCTCAGCATGATCGTGTTTACCCTGTTTTTGACCCCGTATTTCGATCCGCCGGTGATGGCGCTGGCATGGGCAGTGCTGGTCGGTGGTTTGCTGCAGTTGCTTTATCAACTGCCGCATCTGAAGAAGATCGGCATGCTCGTGCTGCCGCGCCTGAATCTGCGTGATGCCGGCGTGTGGCGGGTGCTGCGGCAGATGGGGCCGGCCATTGTCGGGGTTTCGGCCAGTCAGTTCTCGCTGATCATCAACACCATCTTCGCCTCGTTTCTGGCGGCCGGCTCAGTGTCCTGGATGTATTACGCCGACCGCCTGATGGAGCTGCCGGCCGGGGTGCTGGGTGTGGCGCTGGGCACTATTTTGTTGCCGGTGCTGGCCAAAAGCTTTGCTTCCCAGGACCCGCAAGAGTATTCGCGGCTGCTTGATTGGGGCTTGCGCCTGTGCCTGCTGCTGGCGTTGCCGTGCTCGCTGGCGTTGGCGGTGCTGGCCGAGCCCTTGGTGATGACGCTGTTTCAATACGGTGCCTTCAGCGCCAATGATGCGCTGATGACCGAGCGGGCGTTGATCGCCTACGCGGTGGGCCTGCTCGGCATTATTTTGGTCAAGGTGCTGGCGCCGGGCTTTTATGCGCGGCAGAACATCAAGACGCCGGTGCGCATTGCCCTGGTCAGCCTGCTGGCGACCCAGTTGATGAACCTGTTGTTTATCTTCGTCTGGCCCCTGGCCCATGTGGGCCTGGCATTGTCGATCAGCCTGGCGGCCTGTCTGAATGCCGGCTTGCTGTTCTGGCAATTGCGCCGCCAGGGTCTGTATCTGCCTCAGGCGGGTTGGCTGGTGTTCAGCCTCAAGCTGCTGCTCGCGGTGCTGGTGATGGTGGGCGTGCTGTTGGCGGCGATGCATGTTCTTCCGGCCTGGGAGCAGGGCGGCATGCTCCAGCGTGGCCTGCGTCTGGGCGTACTGGTGGTGGCTGGAGCGGGCAGTTATTTCGCCATGCTGTTCGTGCAGGGCTTCCGGCCCAGGGATTTTGCCCGGCGTTCGCTGAGTTAAAGCGCGCCTGCTGCCCGGCAGGCCGGTGTTGGCGCCTGTTGTCTGGCGGCGGGTGTGCGTATAATCGACCCCTTTTTAGCCAAGAAGCGTGCTATGCAGCTGGTCCGAGGCCTTCATAACCTGCGTCCCCATCACCGGGGCTGCGTTGCCACCATCGGCAACTTCGACGGCGTACACCGTGGGCATCAGGCCATTCTGGCGCGTCTGCGCGAGCGTGCGGCGGAGCTTGGGGTGCCCAGTTGCGTGGTGATTTTTGAGCCGCAGCCGCGGGAGTTTTTTGCTCCAGACGCGGCGCCCGTTCGTCTGACCCGCTTGCGCGACAAGCTGGAGCTGTTGGCCGCCGCCGGTGTCGATCGGGTGTTGTGCCTGGCCTTTAATCGTCGCTTGCGCGAATTGAGCGCCGCCGAGTTCGTCAACACGGTGCTGGTCAATGGCCTGGGCGTGCAGCACCTGCAGGTCGGCGATGACTTTCGCTTTGGCTGTGACCGCGCCGGCGACTTTGCCTTCTTGCAGCAGGCCGGGCCGGCCGGTGGTTTTACCGTTGAGGAGGCCGCCAGCGTGCAGCTGAATGGCTTGCGGGTCAGCAGCACCGGGGTGCGTAACGCCCTGGGGGCGGCCGATTTCAGCTTGGCCGAGGCCCTGCTCGGGCGACCTTTCCAGATCGCCGGGCGGGTATTGCACGGGCAGAAGCTGGGGCGGCAACTGGGTGCGCCCACGGCCAATATCCAGCTCAAGCGCAAACGCGTGCCGTTGACTGGGGTGTACCTGGTGAGCATCGAGCTGGATGGCCAGGTATGGCCGGGCGCTGCCAATATCGGCGTGCGTCCGTCGGTTAAAAGCGATGGGCTGGCCCATCTGGAAGTCCACCTGCTGGACTACGCCGGCGACCTGTATGGCCGCCACCTGAGTGTGACCTTCCACCGTAAATTGCGTGACGAACAGCGCTTTGCCTCGCTGGATGAGCTGAAGGCGGCGATTGCTGCTGACATCGCTGCCGCCCGAGCCAGTTGGCTGGGCAACCACTTTCAATGATGAGCCGGGACTGACATGACCGATTACAAAGCGACTCTCAACCTGCCGGAAACGGCGTTTCCGATGAAGGCGGGCCTGCCGCAGCGCGAACCGCAAATCTTGCAGCAATGGGACAGCATTGGCCTGTATCAGAAGCTGCGTCAGCTCGGCGAGAACCGGCCGAAGTTCGTCCTGCACGACGGCCCGCCCTATGCCAACGGCAGCATCCACATCGGTCATGCGGTGAACAAGATCCTCAAGGACTTCATCACCCGCTCCAAGACCCTGTCCGGTTTCGATGCCCCCTATGTGCCGGGCTGGGACTGCCACGGTCTGCCGATCGAGCACAAGGTTGAAACCACCTTCGGCAAGAACCAACCCTCCGACCTGACCCGCGAGCGCTGCCGCACCTATGCCGGTGAGCAAGTGCAAGGGCAGAAGGCTGACTTCGTTCGCCTCGGCGTGCTGGGCGACTGGGACAAACCCTACAAGACCATGGACTTTGCCAACGAGGCCGGGGAAATCCGCGCCCTGGCTGAGATGGTCAAGCAGGGTTTCGTGTTCAAGGGCCTGAAACCGGTGAACTGGTGTTTCGATTGTGGCTCGGCCCTGGCCGAAGCAGAGGTCGAATATCAGGACAAGAAATCCGACGCCATCGATGTGGCCTTCCCGGTCGAAGATGCCGATCAGTTGGCCGCCGCCTTCGGTCTGGCCAGCCTGAGCAAGCCGACCAGCATCGTGATCTGGACCACCACGCCGTGGACCATTCCGGCCAACCAGGCGCTCAACGTCCACCCGGAATTCAACTACGCCCTGGTCGATACCGGCGACAAACTGCTGGTGCTGGCCGAAGAGCTGGTCGAAAGCAGCCTGCAGCGCTATGGCCTGCACGGTGAGGTGATTGCCATCGCCACGGGCGCGGCGCTGGAAAACATCCGTTTCCGCCATCCGTTCTATGAGCGCTTCGCGCCGGTTTACCTGGCCGAGTACGTCGAGTTGGGTGCCGGCACCGGCATCGTCCATTCGGCGCCTGCTTATGGTGAGGACGACTTCCGCTCCTGCAAAGGCTACGGCATGAGCAACGACGACATCATCAGCCCGGTGCAGAGCAACGGCGTGTATGTCGAGTCGCTGCCGTTCTTCGGCGGTCAGTTCATCTGGAAGGCCAACCCGAATATCGTCGTCAAGCTCGATGAAGTCGGTTGCCTGCTCAAGCACGCGGTTATCCAGCACAGCTACATGCACTGCTGGCGGCACAAGACGCCACTGATCTACCGCGCCACGGCGCAGTGGTTTGTCGGCATGGACACCCAGCCTGCGCAGGGCGCCACCTTGCGTGAGCGCGCCCTGGCGGCCATCGAGCAAACCGCATTTATCCCGGCCTGGGGCCAGGCACGCCTGCACAGCATGATTGCCGGGCGCCCGGACTGGTGCATCTCGCGTCAGCGCAACTGGGGCGTGCCGATCCCGTTCTTCCTGCACAAGGCAAGCGGCGAGCTGCACCCGCGCACCACCGAGCTGATGGAGCGGGTGGCGCAGCGCGTCGAGCAGCAAGGCATCGAGGCCTGGTTCAAGCTGGATGCCGCCGAATTGCTCGGTGACGAGGCTGCGCAGTACGACAAGATCAGCGACACCCTGGATGTCTGGTTCGATTCCGGCACCACCCACTGGCATGTGCTGCGCGGTTCCCATCCGCTGGGTCACGCCACCGGCCCGCGCGCCGATCTGTACCTGGAAGGCTCCGACCAGCACCGCGGCTGGTTCCATTCCTCCTTGCTGACCGGCAGCGCCATCGACGGCCACGCGCCGTACAAGGAGCTGCTGACCCACGGCTTCGTGGTCGATGAGAACGGCCGCAAGATGTCCAAATCCCTGGGCAACGTGGTGGCGCCGCAGGAGGTCAACGACAGCCTGGGCGCCGACATCCTGCGTCTGTGGGTATCGTCCACCGACTACTCCGCCGAGATGGCGGTGTCCAAGGTCATCCTGCAGCGCAGCGCCGATGCCTACCGGCGGATTCGCAACACCGCGCGCTTCCTGCTCTCCAACCTCAGCGGTTTCGACCCAGCCCAGCACTTGCTACCGGCCGAAGACATGCTGGCTCTGGATCGTTGGGCGGTGGACCGCGCCCTGTTGCTGCAGCGCGAGATCATCGAGGCCTACGACGGCTATCGCTTCCTCAATGTGTACCAGAAGGTACACAACTTCTGCGTGCAGGAGCTGGGTGGCTTCTACCTCGACATCATCAAGGATCGCCAGTACACCACGGCCGCCGACAGCACCGCGCGGCGCTCCTGCCAGACCGCGCTGTTCCATATTGCCGAGGCGCTGGTGCGCTGGGTCGCGCCGATCCTGGCGTTCACCGCCGACGAGCTGTGGCAGTACCTGCCGGGCGAGCGCAACGAGTCGGT
>DAITLT010000049.1:0-14668 GCA_036835505.1 Pseudomonas sp. | reverse complement strand
CGCCTGCAACAACGCCTGCGCAATGAAGACACCCTGGCGCGCCTGGGCGGCGACGAATTTCTGGTGATCCTGGAAAACCTGCAAAGCCCCGACGAAGCCGCGCACACCGCCCAGGCCTTGCTGAAACTGTTCGAGCGCCCGCTGCCCCTGGGCCATGACCGCGACGCCTATCTGGGCGCCAGCCTCGGCATCAGCCTCTATCCGGACGACGGGCAGAGCAGCGACGAGCTGATCCGCAATGCCGATGCCGCGCTCTATCAAGCCAAAGCCGAGGGGCGCAACACCTACCGTTTCTACACCAAGGCCCTGACCGAACGCGCTCACCAGCGCCTGACCCTGGAGAGCCAACTGCGCCAGGCCATCAACAACCAGGAATTCATCCTCCACTACCAACCCCTGGTCGACACCCTCAGCGGCCGGCCCCTGGGCGTTGAAGCCCTGGTGCGCTGGAACAGCCCGCAAGGGATGATCTCCCCCGCCGAGTTCATCCCCCTGGCCGAAGACACCGGACTGATCGTGCCCATCGGCACCTGGGTGTTGCGTGAAGCCTGCCGCCAGGCCCAGGCCTTGCGCAGCCAGGGGTTTGCCCTGGAAACCCTGGCAGTCAACCTGTCGCCACGCCAGTTCCGCCAGGTCGACCTACTCCAGCAGGTGCGCGCGGCCCTGCACGACAGCGGTCTGCCCGCCGCCTGCCTGGAGCTGGAAATCACCGAAGGCGCACTGATGGATGACGTGGCCCAGACCCAGGCCACCCTCAGCGCCCTGAAGAGCCTGGGCCTGCGCCTGGCGGTGGACGATTTCGGCACCGGCTATTCCTCCCTGGCCTACCTGCAGCGCTTCCCCCTGGACAAACTGAAGATCGACCAGAGTTTTATGCGCGGCGTGCCCAAGGATCAGGGCAACCTGGAAATCGTCGCCACCATCATCGCCCTCGCCCGCACCCTCAACCTGACCGTGATTGCCGAAGGGGTGGAAACCCACGAGCAGCACCAGGCCCTCGCCCAACTGGCCTGCGAGCAGTGCCAGGGCTACCTGTTCAGCCGCCCGCTGAGCAGCGAACAGTTGCATGACTGGCTGCGCGGCGAGCGCAAGGCAGTTGGTTGACGCAAATCACAAATCTTAAACACAGACGCCCTAGACTGCAGGTTCATCGCCAGAAGGAGATTTCGATGAACATCCTGATTCGTCCGCAAAACCTGGCCAACGGCCATTGCTGGCAGGTACGCCTGGATCAACATGCCGTGAGCTTTCGCACCGAAAGCGAAGCCCGCGCCTTCGTCGCCACCCTCGAATCGCGCCTGCGCGCCCCGCACCGCCTGCCCCGCACCGAGCAACGCGCCGCCAGCTGAGCCCTCAGCCGCGCCGCCGTACCGCCTACAGACTGCGTTTGCCGATCTAAAACAGCGCCAGCCCTGCGCGGCCTATCTGGCACCTAGAAAAACGCCGCCATCCTTGCGGGTGGCGGCGTGGGTCGATCAGGCGGTGCGCCTCACTCGGCAGCCGGCGGGGCGGCTTTAGCCTTGCCCAAGCCGGCGACTTTGGCGCCCAACGACTCCACCAGCAGGTAGAACATCGGGATCACAAAGGTCGCCAACAGGGTGGCCGCAAGCATGCCGCCAATCACCCCGGTGCCGATCGAGTGGCGACTGGCAGAACCGGCGCCGGTGCTGATGGCCAGCGGCACACAACCGAGGATAAAGGCCAGGGAGGTCATCACGATCGGCCGGAAGCGCAGCTTGGCCGCCTCCAGCGCCGACTCGTAAATGCCCTTGCCTTCCTCGCGCAGCAGCACGGCGAACTCGATGATCAGGATCGCGTTCTTCGCCGCCAGACCAATCAGGGTGATCAGGCCCACCTGGAAGTACAGATCGTTCTGGGTGCCGCGCAGCCACACCGCCAGGATCGCGCCGAATACCGCAAAGGGCACTGCCGTGACCACCGCCAGGGGCAGAGTCCAGCGCTCGTACTGGGCCGCCAGGATCAGGAACACCATGATCAGGCCAAACAGGAACGCCGTGCCGCCGGAACCCTGGCTGGCCAGCTCCTGATAGGCCGAGCCGACCCAGCCGATGCTGTAGTCGTCGCCCAGCACCTCATCCGCCACCTGCTGGATCGCCGCAATCGCCTGGCCGGAGCTGTAGCCCGGCGCCGGCCCGCCGAGGATCTTGGCAGCCGGGTAGACGTTGAAGCGCGCATAGGTTTCCGGGCCCAGAATCCGCTCGACCTTGAGCAGCGCCGACAACGGCACCAGCTCACCGCTGCTGGCGCGCACATAGATCTGCGCCAGGTCTTGCGGGGTGCGGCGGAAATCTGCCTCCGACTGCAGGCTGACCTTCCAGGTGCGGCCATAGAGGTTGAAGTCGTTGACGTAGTAACTGCCGAAGGTCGACTGCATGGCCGTAAACACATCGTTCACCGCCACGCCCATGGCCCGCGCCTTGGTGCGATCGAGGTCAACGTAATACTGCGGCACGTTGGCACTGAAGGTGGTCTGCAGCCCCGTCAGTTCCGGGCGCTTGGCCGCGGCGGCGAGGAACGCCTGCACCTTGGCGGCCATCTCCGGCACGCTGGCGCCGGCGCGGTTCTGCAAGAAGGCCTCGAAACCGCCGGTGGTACTCATGCCGGTGATCGGTGGTGGGTTAAACGAGGCCACCACGCCGTCTTGCTCGGACAACCCCATACCCATAAAGGTGCGGGTCAGGTTGCGCGCGTCCAGCTCGGGGGTGGTGCGCTCCTTCCAGTCCTTCAGCGGTACAAAGGTCACCGCCGCGTTGGTGCGGTTACTGTTGGTGAGAATGTCCATGCCGGCGAAGGTCACCACATCGCGGGTCGCCGGGTGAGCCATGAGCTTCTTGTCGAAGTCATTGGTCAGCGCATCGCTGCGCGACAGCGAGGCCGCTGGCGGCAGAAAGTAGGCGTTGAGCACATAGCCCTGGTCTTCATCGGGCACCAGCGAGCCTGGCACCCGAGAAAACAGGCCAACGGTCAGGGCGATCATCCCGGCGAACAGCAGCAGGCCGATAACCGAGCGCTTGAGGAAGAACGCCACGCCGGCGCCATAGCCGGCGGTCAGCTGGTCGAAGACCCGGTTGAACACGCGGAACGGTGCAATCGGCTCCTTGTGCTCGTTTTTCAGCAGCAGCGCGCACAGCGCCGGCGACAGGGTCAGGGCGACGATGCCGGAGATCACCACCGACATGGCGATGGTGATGGCGAACTGTTTGTACATCTCGCCGGTCAGGCCGCCGAGGAAGCCCACCGGCACGAACACCGCACAGAGCACCAGAACGATGGCGATGATCGGCCCGGTTACCTCCTCCATGGCCTTGATCGCGGCCTCGCGGGCGTTGAGTTTTTCCGTGCGCATGACCCGTTCGACGTTCTCGATCACCACGATGGCGTCGTCCACCACGATACCGATCGCCAGCACCAGGCCGAACAGGGTCAGCAGGTTGATCGAGAAGCCCAGCAGGTACATGCCGGCAAAGGTGCCGACCAGCGACACCGGAATCGCCAGCACCGGAATCAGGGTGGCGCGCCAGTTCTGCAGGAAGATAAACACCACCAGCACCACCAGGGCCAGGGCCTCGAAGAAGGTGTGAACCACCTCCTCGATCGACACCTCGACGAACACCGTGGTGTCGTAGGGAATCTTGTATTCGATCCCCGCCGGGAAGCGTTTGGCCACCCGCTCCATGGTCTTGCGCACGGCCTCGGCGGTGTCCAGGGCGTTGGCGCCCGGCTGCGGGTAAATGCCGAAGGAGGCGTTGCGCTTGCCGTTCAGCGAGGTGACCAGGGAGTAGTCCTGAGCGCCCAGCTCGATGCGCGCCACATCGCCCAGGGTCAGGCTGGCACCGCTGTCGTCGGTACGCAGGATGATCTGCTCAAACTCCTTGGGATCGGCCAGACGGCCCTGGGTGGTCACCGTGTAGGTAAAGGCCTGGGGCTGCGTCAGCGGCTCCTGGCCGAAGCTGCCGGCGGCGAACTGCGAGTTCTGTTCACGAATGGCGTTAACCACATCACTGGAGGTCAGGTTGTACTGGGCCAGCTTGTCCGGCCGCAGCCAGACGCGCATGGAGTAGTCCTTGGCGCCGAACTGGGTGACGTCGCCAACGCCGGGCAGACGCTTGAGTTCGTCGATCACGTTGATCAGCGCGTAGTTGCTGATCTCCAGCGGCGTCTTGGAGTCGTCCGGGGAGAACATCGTCACCATCTGCAGGATGTCCGACGACTTCTTCATCACCGTCACGCCCTGCCGGCGCACTTCTTCCGGCAGTTTGGCCAGGGCGGCCTGTACCCGGTTGTTGACGTCGATGGTGGCCTGGTCCGGGTCGCGCCCCACCTGGAAGTACACCGACAGGGTCATGCTGCCACTGCCCGCCGAGGTGGACTGCTGATAGATCATGCCCTCCACGCCGTTGATCTGCTGCTCCAGCGGCGCGGCCACGGTTTCCGCGATGACCTGGGCGCTGGCGCCTGGATAGCTGGTGGTGACCTGCACCTGGGGCGGCAGAATCTGCGGGTATTGGGCCACCGGCAGCGCCGTCATCGCGGCCAGACCGGCCAGCAGGATGACGATGGAAATGACCGTGGCGAAGATCGGCCGGTCAATAAAGAAACGTGAGATCACCGGACCTGCTCCTTATGGCTGCTTGGCGGCGGTTGGCTCGACCACCTTGACCGGCTGATCAGGGCGCACGCGAATCAGGCCCTCGACAATCACCCGATCACCGGCCTTGATCCCGGAGCGGATCACCCAGCGCCCCTTGACGGTGAACTCGGTGTCCACCGGCCGGGCGCGGGCGATGCCGGCCTCATCCACCACATACACCAGATTGCCCTGGGGGCTTTGCGCCAGGGCCTGTTCCGGCACGGTGATGGAGTCCGGCCGGGTGATCCCGGAAATCCGCACGCGGACAAACTGCCCCGGCAGCAGGCTCTGCTCCGGGTTGGGCACTACGGCGCGGGCGCTGACGGTGCCAGTGCCCTTGTCGATCAGGCTATCGGTGAAGTCCACCTTGCCCGGCAGCGGATAGACGCTGCCATTGCCAAACAGCACCTCGGCGGTGAGCTTCTGGTCGGCGGGCAGTTGCACGGTGCCGTTCTGCACCGCCTCACGCAGGCGCGCGGCCTCACGGTCGGCGTAGGCGTAGTTGACGTAGATCGGGTCGAGCTGGGTGATCCGGGTCAGCAGGCTGGCATTGGGATCGCTGGCCACCATCAGGCTGCCCTCGGACACGGCTTCCTTGCTGGTGATCCCGGAGATCGGCGCCTCGACCGTGGTGTATTCCAGGTCGATCTGCTTGGCCTGAACATTGGCCTGGGCGGCCTCGATATTGGCCTTGCTCTGCTCGAAGTTGGAAATGGCGTTATCCAGCTCGCTTTCGCTGGCAAAGCCTTTTTTCTGCAGCTCGCGAATCCGCTTGAGATCGCGATCGGTCTGCCGGTAGCGCGCCTGCTCCTGGGCCAGGGCGCCCTTGGCCTGGGCCAGCGCCGCCTGGTACAAGCGCGGATCGATACGGAACAGCACCTGGCCCTGCTTGACCTTGCTGCCTTCCAGGTAGGTACGCTCCTGCAGGATGCCACTGACCTGGGCGCGCACGTCCACCTCGCGATAACCGGCGGTGCGAGCCGGATACTCCAGCACCACCGACAACAATTCGGGCTTGGCCTCCTCAACCGACACCAACGGTGCCGCCGGGCCTTCGGCCAGGGCCAGCGGGCTGAGCAACAGGCTCAGGGAAAAACTGCACAACAAGGTGTGGCAAGGGCGACCCAGAAGCATAACGTCGTCTCCGTGACGGCTGAATTCAGGTAAGTGCGCCGATAATAGGTCGAATTCCCCTTGCGATGCGATGCCCCCAGCAAACTAATCGCCACTCGCCCAGCGCCGCGCACTTGCCGGACGCCGCGGCAAACGCCAAGCTCAACACCTGAGGCTTTTGTGCGACGAGGTGTTTATGCTCCGCTCAGCTGTGTTTTTGCTGGCTGCCCTGCTGCTGCCCGGCAGCGTCAGCAGCACACCCGCGATCAATTACGCGGTGCTGATCATCACCCGCGATCGCCTGGAAGTGGCCACCCCCTGCGACATCGGCATCTACCTGCAGGACCAGTTGGTCGCGCGGCTGTACCAGGGCCAGGCCACCTCGTTCAATTTACCCGCCGGTAAACTGTCGATCCGCATGGGCATGCTCGGCGGCCTCGGCTGCATCCCGGCTTTCGAGCAGATTCGCGGCGAACATATCGAACTCAAGGCCGGCGAAGTGCGCAAATACCGCATCGCCCTGGGCAACCAGGGCCTGTACCTGATCAATGTGCCCAGCGTGGATTAGCCCCTGGCAGGCCCCGGATTTTATCCGGGCTACCTCGCGGGGCCTTAATGGCACCGCACGGGTCGCACAGCGGTATAAATAAGCGTCTGCATCATCCGGCCCCGGCTGCGCCGGGGTGATTCGCTGCGCTCACCCTGCGGGCCAGCCTTCGGCTGTTACTCCGCTGCGCTACGTTTCCCTCGCCCATCGCCGCTCCAGGGGCCGACATAACGGCCGTCCAGGCCGCTCGCGTCCTTGCGCAGCGATTGCCCTCGGCCTTCTGCATGGAGATTTGGTCGGCGCCTGTGAGATGGCCGTAAAAGAACCAAGGCAGAAGCAAAAAGCCAAGGCTGAAAAATTGGTTTCCACGGAAATCGTGCAGGCAACGCGGGGGAAACCCAAGCATGCGGGGCACGCGTTAATCGGCCATGCCACGCCATTGGCTGCGACGCAGACAATCGTGCCAGTCCAACGTCAATCGGCACTTTGTCCAAGTCCCGCAGTGCGCCATAAATAACGTCTTGACCTTACCCCTGGGTGAAGGTTGATCCTGAGCGCCTGTCCACACTGGAGGTGTCCATGAGCAGCCCTATTCTGATCGACCTGCCGATTCGCGGCATGACCTGCGCCGGTTGTGCCGGTCGGGTCGAGCGGGCCTTGCAGCAGGTTCCCGGCGTCAGCCAGGCCAGCATCAACCTGCTGGCCGAGCGCGCTCAGGTGCAGTACCAGGGCGACAGCCCGCAAGCGCTGATCGACACCGTGCGCAATTGCGGCTTCCAGGTACCGGAACAAAGCATCGAGCTGCAGATC
The DNA here is from genome assembly GCA_036835505.1 of Pseudomonas sp. Lineage (GTDB taxonomy): Bacteria > Pseudomonadota > Gammaproteobacteria > Pseudomonadales > Pseudomonadaceae > Aquipseudomonas. The sequence goes on along the minus strand of DAITLT010000049.1, from coordinate 7,547 downwards.
GTCGGCATGAGCTGCGCCAGTTGCGTGGGTCGGGTCGAGCGGGCCCTGGCCCAGGTGCCTGGGGTGCTGACGGTCAGCGTTAACCTGGCCAGCGAGCGTGCCCACCTGCAATTGCTCGCCAGCGTGGAGCCACAAGCCCTGCTCAACGCCGTGACAGCCGCCGGTTATCAGGCCCACCGGCAAAACCCCGAGGCCGCACCCAGCAGCGACTCCAGCCAACCACTGCGGCGCGAGCGCTGGAGCCTGCTACTGGCCCTCGGCCTGGCCCTGCCGCTGTTGCTGCCGATGCTGGTGGAACCCTTCGGCTGGCACTGGATGCTGCCGGCCTGGCTGCAGTTCGCCCTGGCCACCCCGGTGCAATTGATCTTCGGCGCGCGCTTCTACCGGGCCGGTTGGAGCGCCCTGCGCGCCGGCAGCGCCAACATGGACCTGCTGGTGGCCCTGGGCACCAGCGCCGCCTACGGCCTGAGCCTGTATCTATGGTGGGCGAGCCCGGCCGGCGGCATGCCGCACCTGTATTTCGAGGCCGCGGCGGTGGTCATCGCCCTGGTGCGCCTGGGCAAATACCTGGAAAGCCGCGCCAAGCGTCAGACCTCCAGCGCCCTGCGCGCCCTCCAGGCCCTGCGCCCGACCTTTGCCCTGCGCCTGCAGGACGGCCGTGAACAACAGGTGGCAATCGACAGCCTGCAGCGCTCTGACCTGATCGTGGTCAAACCCGGCGAGCGCTTCCCGGTAGATGGCCTGATCATCGAGGGCAGCAGCCACGCCGACGAAGCCCTGCTCAGCGGCGAAAGCCTGCCGGTGGCCAAACACCCCGGCGATGCCGTCAGCAGCGGCGCGATCAACGGCGAAGGCCGCCTGCTGATAAGCATCCGTGCCCTGGGCGGCGAGACCCAGTTGGCGCAGATCATTCGTCTGATGGAAAACGCCCAGGCCGGCAAGGCGCCAATCCAGAAGCTGGTGGACCGCATCAGCCAGGTGTTTGTCCCGACGGTGCTGGCCATCGCCCTGCTGACCCTGCTCGGCTGGCTGCTGGCCGGTGCCGGCGTGCAAGTGGCGCTGTTGAATGCCGTGGCCGTGCTGGTGATCGCCTGCCCCTGCGCCCTCGGTCTGGCCACGCCCACGGCGATCATGGTCGGCACCGGCGTGGCGGCCCGCCATGGCATCCTGATCAAGGATGCCGAAGCCCTGGAAATCGCCCACGCCGTGCATGCCGTGGTCTTCGACAAGACCGGCACCCTGACCTCCGGCAGCCCGCAAGTGGTACACCTGCAGGCCGTCGACGGCAATGAGCAAGGGCTGCTGCAACTGGCCGGCAGCCTTCAGCAAGGCAGCGAACACCCGCTGGCCAAGGCCGTGCTCAGCGCCTGCAGCGCCCGTAATCTGAGCCTCAGTGGCGTGACCGCCAGCCAGGCCCTGCCCGGCAAAGGCACCCGCGCCGAGCTTGGCCCACGCACCCTGGCCCTGGGCAACCGCCGCCTGCTGGATGAACAGCAACTGGATGCAGGCCCTCTGGCCCAGGCGGCGCAGGCCTGGGAGGCCGAGGGGCGCAGCCTGGCCTGGTTGCTGGAGCTGGCCCCACAGCCGCAGGTACTCGGCCTGCTGGCCTTTGGCGACAGCCTGAAGCCCGGCGCCCGCGCCGCCATCCAGCACCTGCAGGCCCAGGGCATCCAGTGCCATCTGCTCAGTGGCGACAACCAGGGCAGCGTCAACGCCGTGGCCGACGCCCTGGGCATCGAGCAGCGCCAGGCCAACGTGCTGCCGGCAGACAAACTGGCGCACATCAACGCCCTCAAGCAGCACGGCCGGGTGGCCATGGTCGGTGATGGCATCAACGACGCCCCGGCCCTGGCCGCCGCCGACATCGGCATCGCCATGGGCAGCGGCACCGACATCGCCATGCACGCCGCCGGCATCACCCTGTTGCGTGGCGACCCGCGCCTGGTGCCGGCCGCTCTGGCGATCAGCCGGCGCAGTTACGCGAAAATCCGCCAGAACCTGTTCTGGGCCTTTGTCTACAACCTGATCGGCTTGCCCCTGGCCGCCTGCGGCCTGCTCAACCCCGTGCTGGCCGGCGCCGCCATGGCCCTGTCCAGCGTCAGCGTGGTGAGCAATGCCCTGCTGCTGAAACGCTGGAAAGCTGACTTGAGCGAGGATGACGCATGAATATCGGTGCCGCCGCCAAGGCCAGCGGCCTGTCGGCCAAGATGATCCGCTACTACGAGAGCATCGGCCTGCTGCACCCCGCCAGCCGCAGCGACAACGGCTACCGCCACTACAGCGCCCAGGAGTTGCACCAACTGGCGTTTATCAAGCGCGCCCGCGACCTCGGCTTCACCCTGGAGGAGGTCGGCAAACTGCTGGCCCTGTGGCAGGACCGCCAGCGCGCCAGCGCCGAGGTCAAGGCCCTGGCGCTCAGCCATATTGCCGAACTCAACCGCAAGATCGGCGAACTCAGCAGCCTGCGCGACACCCTCAGCGAACTGGCCAGTAGCTGCCACGGCGACCAGCGCCCGGACTGCCCGATTCTCAAGGAGCTGGCCAGCGGCGCTTGCTGCACCTAACTCGCCTCTTCCCCACGCAGGTGCAGGCTCATGTCGTCGCAGCTTTGCGACCAGGCGCTCAGCCAGTGCGGCAGCGCCGGGGACTGCTCGTCCAAGCCCAGCTCACGGGCAAACTCGCCGGGGGCCACTGTGCCCTTGGGCGAGCGGAACAACCCACGGATCAGCACCACGCCCACCACCCGCCCGCGGCTGACGAAGCGGTGCTCAACAAAGCTCCACTTGTCATCCCAGCCGAGCATGCGGGTGTGAATCTCAAAGGCCTCGAACAGCTTCAGCTCACGACGAAACTTGCCCCAGGTGTCGCCAACAATCGGCAGCGCCTTGTGCCGCAGGGCCACGCGAAAGGCGCCGCTGCGCAGCACGTAATCCATGCGACCGACATCCGCCAGGGTGAAATAGCGGCCGTTGGTGACATGCCGATTGAGGTCCAGATCAAGCGGCCAGACGCGCAGACGGATGACGGTGGTGGCCAGGCCATCCACCGGTTTGCGCCACGGGCGGCGCAGGAGCATGAGGATCAGGCGGAACCAGAGATTCATAAAAATGCCGTAGGTTGAAAGGAGCGGCTCACTCTAGGGCGGCGAGTTCGGCTAAGGTAGGTGCGCAAATGACTTTTTCCATGCGAAAAGCGCAAACGGATACTGTATGCACGTCACCCTGCTCCTGGCTGATCACTGTTCCGCCGCCAGCGCCAGCATTGCGCTGGAGATGCTCACCGCCGCCAACCTGTTTGCCGCCAGCGCCACCCCACCGTTCGAGGTCGTCAGCGCCTCCCTGGATGGCGCCGACGTCACCTGCCTGGGCGGACAACGGCTGCAGGTGGATGCCGCCCTGGCCGAACTGACACACACCGAGCTGGTGCTGATTCCGGGTTTTCTGTTCACCCTCAAAGACGCGCTGCCGAGCTTTGCCAGCCATGCCCCCTGGCTGCGCCAGCAGCAGGCCCAGGGCGCGGTGCTTGCAGCCATGTGTACGGCGGCGTTTATGCTCGGCGAAGCGGGCCTGCTGGAGGGGCGCAAGGTCACCACCCACTGGGCCTTTGCCGAGCTGTTGCGCCGCCGCTACCCCGAGGCGCTGCTGGATGAGCGGCAAATCCTCTGCGAGGACAACGGCCTGATTAGCAGTGGCGGTGCCAGTGCGGCCATGGACCTGTTGCTGCATCTGATCCGCCGCTTTGCCTCGCTGGAACTGGCCCAGCACTGCAGCAAATACCTGCTGATCGATAACGTGCGCAGCGCGCAATCGGTGTATGTCATGTGGTCGCTGCCGAAGAACCACGGCGATGGCGACATCCTGCAGGTGCAGAACTGGCTGGAGGCGAATTTCGAGCAGCCCATCGTGATCGATGAGCTGGCCCAACGCTTCGGCTTCGGGGTGCGCAACTTCAAGCGCCGCTTCAAGGAGGCCACTGGCTACACGCCGCTGGCCTACCTGCAAACGCTGCGCCTGGAGCAGGCCAAGCAACTGCTCGAAACCACCCGCATGAGCCTGGACAGCATCACCTACAAAATTGGCTACGAGGACAGCAACTCGTTCCGCCGCCTGTTCCTGCAACGGGTTGGCCTGCTGCCGGCGGCCTATCGCAAGAAATTCCATGCCGCGCAAGCAAGGATAATCGCCAGCGGTTGATAATTATCATTATCAAAAAACACGACGGCGCATAAGCTGGCTGCACCAAGCCCTCTTTCCGCTGCCACTGGATTCTCCGTTGATGCCACCTACCGCTTGTCTGTCGCACCGCCTGGCTGTGCTGTTCGCGTTGTTTGTTCTGCTTGTGCAGCCCTGCCTGGCGGCGCCAGGCCCTGATCAGGCGCGCCTGGTGCTGGCCGGGCCGCCCAGTTCGGTGTCATTCCCGTTGATTCATATGCAGGAAAGCGGCGCCCTGAATGACCTGGGCATGCCCGTCGAGTTTGTCCTGTGGAACAACCCCGATCAGCTGCGCGCCCTGGTGATCGGCAACCAGGCCCAGTTTATTGCCGTGCCAACCAACGTGGCCGCCAACCTGTACAACCGTGGGGTACCCATCCGCCTGCTCAATGTCTCGGCCTGGGGCTCGTTGTGGATGGTCTCGCGCACGCCCGGCATGCGCACCCTGGCGGACTTCAAGGGGCAGGAAGTGGCCATTCCCTTTCGCGCCGATATGCCGGACATCCTCTTTCGCTTCCTCGTCGAGCAACAGGGCCTGGACCCGCACAAGGACTTTCGCCTGCGCTACACCGCCACGCCGCTGGATGCCCTGCAGTTGCTGATCATGCGCCAGGTCGACCATGCCCTGCTGGCCGAGCCGGCGGTGTCCATGGCGCTGCGCAAGACTCGCTCCTTCCCGGTGTCGATAGTCGCCCCCGAGCTGTTTCGCAGCGTCAACCTGCAGGAGCAGTGGGGCACGCTGTTCGGCAACCAGGCGCGGATTCCCCAGGCCGGGCTGGCCGCCATCGGCCCCGCGCGCCTTGATCCGCAGCTCAGCCAGCGCCTCGCCGAGGCCTACGCACGCTCCAATAGCTGGTGCTTCGAGCATGCCCAGGAATGTGCCGAGATGGTTGTGCGGCACATCCCCATGCTCAGCCCCGAGGCTATCGTTGACTCGCTGCAGGTGTTGCCGCGCTACCAGGCCAGCGCCGCGCAGGCGCGCCCGGAGCTGGAGACCTTCTTCCAACTGCTGCTGCAACGCCAGCCCAGCAACATTGGCGGCAAGCTGCCGGATGCCGGCTTCTATGCCGGCGCACAGACGCCATGAGGGCCTGGCTACAGCGCCCCTGGCGAGCATTGCTGGCGGCCTTGAACTACCTGTGGAGCGGCTGGGGCGCGCTGACCAGCCTGCTGCTGTTCTGCGCCGCCTGGGAGCTGGCCGGCCAGGTCTACGGCACGCTGATCCTGCCCGGCCCGCTGGCAACCCTGGCCCAGCTAAAGCTGCTGTTCGATGATGGCAGCGCCCTGCCGCCCCTGCTGATCTCGGCGCGCCGCACCCTGTATGGCCTGGCCGCGGCCCTGCTGGCCGGCTCGCTGCTGGGCCTGCTGGCCGGGCGCTCGCTGACCGCGGCAATGCTCTCCAGGCCGCTGGTGACTTTGCTCCTGGGCATGCCGCCGATCGCCTGGCTGGTGCTGGCCATGCTCTGGTTCGGCATGGGCGACGCCACGCCGGTGTTCACCGTGTTTATCGCCTGCTTCCCGATCGTCTTCGCTGCCGCCATGCAGGGCGCCCGCACACTGGACAACCAGTTGCACAAGGTCGCCCTGGCCTATCGCCTGCCACCGCGGATGCTGTTCAGCGACCTGTACCTGCCCCACGTCATGTCCTACCTGTTTCCGGCCTGGGTCACGGCCCTGGGCACCTCCTGGAAGGTCGTGGTGATGGCCGAACTGCTCAGCACCAGCGACGGCGTCGGCGCGGCCCTGGCGGTGTCACGCGCGCAACTGGACACCGCCACCTCCCTGGCCTGGATTGTCGCCGTACTGGCCCTGCTGCTGGGCAGCGAATACCTGCTACTCGAACCACTCAAGCGCCAGGTCGAACGCTGGCGCGTGGACCCGAACCCATGAATGCACTGCATATTCGTCACCTCTACCATCGCTTCGGGCCCAGCGAGGTGCTGGCCGATGTCGGCCTCGATCTCTACGCCGGCGAAAGCCTGGCCCTGGTCGGCCCCTCCGGTTGCGGCAAGAGCACCTTGCTGCAGATCGTCGCCGGCCTGCTCAGGCCGTCGCGGATGATCATGCACTGCGATTTTCGCGGACTCGGCTGCGTCTTCCAGCAACCCAGCCTGATGCCCTGGATGACCACCCTGGACAATCTCGCCCTCGGCCTCAAGGCCCTCGGTGTGCCACGCGCCGCGCGCCATCGGCAGGCCGCCGGGATGGCCGCACGCCTGGGCCTGGCCGTCAGTGATCTGGACAAATACCCCCACGAACTCTCGGGCGGCATGCAGAGCCGGGTGTCCCTGGGCCGGGCGCTGGTTCTGGCGCCCGATCTGCTGCTCTTGGACGAGCCGTTCTCGGCCCTGGATGTCGGCCTGCGCCTGGAGCTCTATGCCTTGCTCCGCGAACAGGTGGAGCAGCGCCGCAGCGCCGTGCTGTTGATCACCCACGACCTGATGGAGGCGGTGCGCCTGGCCGATCGCATTCTGTTGATGGTTCCCGAGCCGGGCCGCCTGGTGCATGAGTTCGTCCTCGACCGGCCACACGCCGAGCGCAGCGAAGCCTGGGTTCACCGCAACACCGGCGAGCTGATGGAAAGCCGTGAAGTACGCATCGCCTTCGGCCTCGACCGCGGCGAACTGCACAACGCCGCCCCGTCACACGGCGAACACCGAGGCTGCCAGATATGACCCCGCGCGAGTGGCTGCAACCGATGTTTATCTGCGCTTACCGGCCGTTTTTCCTGCTGACCGCGGCCAGTGCCACGGCCGCCATGCTGGTCTGGCTGCTGCTGCTCAACGGCGCGCTGGGCGCCTGGCAGCCGCCCGGCGGCATCCTCCTCTGGCACGCCCATGAATTGCTGTTTGGCTTTGCCACGGCCGCCGTCGCCGGCTTTGCCCTGACAGCCATTCCCGAGTTCACCGCCACCCCGGCCATCACCACCCGACCGCTGATCCACCTGGTCAGCCTCTGGCTGCTGGCCCGCCTGGCTTATCTGCTGGCGGCATACTGGCCGGCCGCGCTCGGTTTATGGCCTGCAGCCTTGCTCAACCTGGCGTTCTGGGCAGCCATGCTGGTGCTCCTCGCCCCTCGCCTGTGGCGCGATCCGGGTCGCCAGCACCTCAGCTTCGCCTGGGCCATGGCCCTGCTCGGCGCCGTGCAAATCGGCTTCTTTGCTGCCAGCCTGGTCGGCGCCGATGCCATGGCCTGGCTGCGCGCCGCCACCGGGGCGATGATGATCCTCATCGTGATCGCCACCAGCCGCATCTCCATGAGCGTGGTCAACGGTCAGATCGAGGAGGGCCGCCCCGGCGCACCCGCGCCCACCAACCGCTACCTGGCCCGCCCGCC
>DAITLT010000048.1:1752-14691 GCA_036835505.1 Pseudomonas sp. | reverse complement strand
TCGGCGACGCCAAGAAGGTCATCGAGGACATGGTCAAGGCCGTCGACTGACCGCTACTGATTGCCCCTGACCGCAGCTCACTGCGACAGGATAGGCAGTGTCTAACTGCGATCTGGAGTGTTGCGTATACAAAAAGTGAACATTTGTATACGCAAGACAGACCAGACGTTTTCTATCTCGGCAATTTCAGCTGAGAAGGCCCCGGCCATGGTTGGTGCGTATACAAAGGTTCACCTTTTGTGCACCTGCGGGACAGAAGGACTTCGATCGCCGATTTGCAGGCCCCCAGTTCCCCTTTATTGGTTTGGGACACCACCTCGCCCCGGCGACCAGTGCTGTGTTGGTGGTTATGGCGCTGATGATCGATTAAGCGCTCGCCCTTCCCCGGATCTGCAGCACAAGTACAGCACCAGAAAACTAATGAAATCGGAGGGAAATCACGGATTGGCAAGGCATGATTTGCCGATTTTTTAGCGGAAAATATTTCCGTGATTTGGGTAGGGAAATCACACACATAACCTTTTTTCCCGATGTACATCAAACCATTGTTTTTAATCACCTTTATACGAACTCACGGACCCTCAATGCACGAAAAATTGCGCAGCACGGTCGCCGTGATTTGACCCTAATTCCCGAATAGATATTGTTTGGGAATTCAACAATCGGCCGCCCGCCGCTTCGATATTGGGCGTATACAAATGTTCACCTTTTTCGTACCTCAGGCCCCCATAGCGACCGATATTGCCTGTCGAGGCGGCAATTTGAGTGGGCAGAGGGGGAATTCAGGCAAAAAATGCCCCGCTGAGGATGCCAGCCCCCGAAATACCGGTATTTGAGGCGCTCATGGCAATGCACACAAATCATTGGGGCACCACAGCCCAGGCACCACTAAGCCTCCACTCATTACGGCAGGGGTCAAATCACGCCCCGCCGTGCATATAACCACCCGGTGACCACGACGGGCCGTGATTTGAGGTTCGCAACTGCTCGATGTAGACGGCTGCGAAATCGCCCCAGGCTCAAGCCCAAATCACCCTCTCTGGTGCAATAGAAGAGGAAATCACAATTAGGGCAAAGCAGTTTTCGGTTAGTTTTGAGACGGCAGCCGTGGCTAGCCTGGCTATATGGCATCAACATGAGTTTTATGCAGTAGAAAGGAATGCATATATTCGGAAATTTGCAGTCATTCGGGGCGACTCTCAATGAGCCGAAAATGATCCGCGAAAATCGGGTCAGCAGGCCCGCAGTCCGTTCGAAGAATAGGCGGAATATTTTTTCAAGACTGCTCCCCCTTTCACTGCGAAACGCTCGAGAATTCACGCGTGCTGGCGAGCACCCAATAGCTACCGACGACCATCCCCCGGGCGGCAAAAAAATGGGACGGGGAGCAAAAGCCTCGGTATGTAGTGGATCTGACTGGCGGCTCCCTACAAGCGGCAAGTGTGCAAGTCCCGGATCATCACTGAACGGCTCCTGCGGGGCGCCAGCCCCGCCTCGGCCAAGCGCATAGCCCAACCTGGAACACCTGGATACTGCGCTCTGGCGGCCCATTTGTGACGGCGACGATGAGCAGGCCACTCAAGTGGTGTTCTGCGCTGCGCTGGAGCGCAACCTATTGCTGGTCGAACTCATCGAGACTGTGTTCAAGGATGCCTTTGTCACCCGCGCCGAAACCCTGGAGCGCTAGACGCTCGCTATGTAATCTAGACACCGTTACAGGCCGCTAAATACCGGAGCTCACTACCGCGCCGCTGGCGTAGAAAGGCTTAGGCAGGCGCACTTTTTGTCCTAGCCGGATGTTTCAATAACGCACCGGGCTAGATCATGGGAACTGTGGCCAGCCCCTGAAGCCAGACGGTAACGAACAGCCGTAGGGCGTGTACTGGCAACCGTGGGGAGAAATGGTTTTTGCATAGGCGTAATGCGCCGGCTCTGCCAACAGCAGAGCCGAGAACAGCGCGATAGCAGCCAACGTGAAAAAACCTGCAGCAATTATTTTTATTTTCATTGTTTTTTCTCAAGAGAAAGACTCTTTCATCCCAAGCCCTTGCGATACAGCACTCGGGTTTTCGCTTCAGCCAATCCTTTGCCATCTTGGTTCTGACGAGTCCCAGTGGGGCTCACCATCAATGCTGCAAGGCTTTAGCAACGGGTCGTTTGAGGGCAGTGAGGACGACCGTGGGCCGTTGGCCATGAGTTCTGCCCCACAACGATGGGGAATGCGGCGCTTGCTGGGAAAATATAGCTTGCCCAAAAAACCGCTCTGGAACGCCTGAACTTTCACTGGCCGAAAAGCTGGAGCAAAGGCTGACGCTAGCTGAGCAGTGCCTCACATTGATCAGGTGGCTGAACGGCAGCAGACAAACACCTCGCGATAACATCACCGAGCCAATGGCTCGATAACACCTACCCGCTTCGCATACGCGGCCCACTCCCTCTGTAGCTGAGCCACCAACTCAGGATGCTCGGCTGCTACATCTGTGGTTTCACCTCGATCCTGTGCCAGATTGAACAGCTGCCAGGCATAAGGTTTATCCAGTAATGGCAAGCCACGCGGTGCATCGGCCGCCAGCAGCTTCCACTGCCCCTTACGCACATAGGCTTGACCGAACAACTCACCCACCATCAACGCCTGAGCATCCACCAAACCCTCAGCAGGGCCCGCAAGCAGAGGCAGCATGGAACGGCCGCTAATCGGCAATTTGGGCTTGCCACCATAACTGCTCCCCGGATCAGGTATACCAGCCAGCTCGAGGAAAGTTGGCAGCAGATCGTCAACCCTAGCCGGCTTATTTAGTAGGCCATGACGACCCCGATCATTGGGCAGGCGCACGATGGCAGGCACGCTGATGCCCCCTTCGGCGGTGGTACCCTTGAACAGTCGAAATGGAGTGGCACTGACTTCCGCCCAGCGCAGGCCGTAACTGATATTCGATTGGCGTCGGCCGATGTTCCCGTAGCTGTTGTCGGTGCCGGCGGTGTTCGGTGAATAGCCTTTGCTGTGATCCTCGCCCGCCGCGCCGTTGTCCGACATGAAGAACACCAGCGTGTTGTCGTACTGCCCCGTGTGCTTCAGATAGTCGAGCAGACGCCCGATGTTGTGATCAAGGTTGTCCACCATGGCAGCATAGACCTCCATCTTGCGGGCTTCGAACTTGCGCTGCTCGGCGCTAAGCTCTTGCCACTGACTCCCGGCGGCATCCGGCAGTATGGCTGCGGGAGCGAAGTCGTGGGCGGTCAGTCCGAGTTTCTTCAGATTCTCCAGCCGCGCTTCGCGGGTGGCCGCATACCCTCGATCATAGCGGCCCTTGTACTTAGCGATGAAGGCGTCTGGTGCCTGCACCGGCCAATGGGGAGCCGTATAGGCGGCATAGGCGAAGAACGGCTTGCGGCTGTCTTGCGCGGACTCGATGTAGTCAATCAGCTTGTCGGTGTAGAAATCGCTAGAGTAGAAGTCATCGGGCACTCGCACCGACTGCCCATCCTCCCGGTAGGAGACTTTTTCGACGCGCAGTTTGGAGCCCGGCTGCGGCGCGAAGTGCGTCGCCCCGCCATCCAACAGGACAAAGGACTTGTCGAAGCCACGGGCATGCGGTCCCTGCTCATTCTGCAGGCCCAAATGCCACTTACCCACCATGAAGGTGGCGTAACCGCCGTCCTTGAACAGCAGAGCCATCGAGTGCGAGCGCTCGGTGAGGTAGCCTTCGTAGCCTGGCTGGCCCTGCAGGCGCGGGGAAAAAGGCAGTACCTCGGCCATGCTACCCAACCCGACCAGATGGTTGTCCGCCCCCGACATCAGCATCGAGCGCGTCGGCGAGCAGGTGGGCGCAGCGTAAAAACTGGTGAGCTGCAGGCCATCGGCGGCCAGTTGGTCGAGCGTCGGCGTCTCGATCTCGCCGCCGAAGCTACCTATATCCGAATAGCCCAGGTCATCGGCAACGATCAGCAAGATATTCGGCCGAGTCTCGGCAGCCGAGCCGCACAGTGGCAACAGCGCACCGACCAGCACGGCCGCGAGTACGCCAGGCAAGCGCATCATGATTGGCTCCTGATTATTGATTTAGGCTCGACGCACGCCCCTGGCGCGCGGACTCCAGCATCCAGTCAAGCTTCAACAGTCGATCGCCGGTATAGGCCCCGACGTACAGCTGCGTCCCGACCCTGAGCGCCACCGAAGCACCCGCCAATAGCCCCGGCGCTGCCTTGAACACTACATGGGCCGTGGCCAGCTCAGGATCTATCGCTGCCACCTGGAAAGCACTGGCGCAGTGTTCATCCCCGGCCATGAAGCAGGCACTAAAGACCGCCGGGTCTTCGATACCGGCGGCGAGCAACTGACCGTTCGCCGTCCAACTGAGGTTATCGGGCATGAAGTTAAGGGCGATGCGCTGCAGGGTTTGCCCTTTCTGCAGGTCGAACTGCCGCACGTCCTTGGCAGTCCAGGCGGCGAACCAGGCGTGGCGGCCGTCCGCACTCACCTGCACGCCATTGGGGAACGGTGCGTCGCTGCCCGCGACCTTGACCAGCGGCAGGCCGGGCGCCCAGCTCATCAAATAGCCGGTGTCACGACCATCGAGCAACTGCTCGAGCGGCAGCGGGGGCGCCATGCTGGTGGACTCGAACATCACGCTGGCAACCAGGCCACCAGCCGGCGTGGCGGCCACATCATTGAACCGTCCCAGGCCCTTCTGCGCGACACAGCCACGCCAGACTGCCGCCCAGCCGTCATCGACCGGCTCGAGCTCGAGAAACTCGATGGCCTCACGCCCATGATGGTTGACCACCAGCAGTTGCTGGCGACCATCGCCGCGGGCGGATAGGTGAATACCATGGGCACCCAAGGGTTGGTCCGGTGCCGCACACCCCTCCTCCCCCCAGCCGGCCTGGGGCGCGACCGAGAGCGGCAGGTCGCGGGCCTGCTGCGTGGCCAGATCCATGATGCGCAAACGCGACTTGTGCTGCCCGGCCAGCCCGGGGGTGATACTCATGAGCAGGTGGCGACCATCCGGCGACAGCTCAAGGTCTTCCGGCGGAGCAATGCCGCACACCAGCTGGTATCCGCCACCGGCCTCGCAAGGCGGTGCAGCGGCCTGGGTCATGGCACTAGCCATCAAACAGGTCAGCCCCACAAAAGCGCTTGCAAGCTTGTACATACACGACTCCCTTGTCCTGGTTATATGAACTCAGGCTCCAAACTACCAACCCTTGCGCATAGCACCAGACAAACAAACTGAAAGACGCTTTCGGTTTAACGCCAATGAAGCCCCGGTCCAAGTTGATAGGATGACTCGACAAAATCTAACTACATGGATCCAGCCCGCTTTGCGCTCATGGATCTGCGGAGAACCCTATGACTAGCGCAGACACCGCTTTAGACACCCGCCAATTCCGCCGCGCCTTGGGCAACTTCGCCTCAGGCGTCACCATCGTAACCGCCTGCGGGCCCGATGGTCGCAAGGTGGGCGTCACCGCCAACAGCTTCAACTCGGTATCCCTGGAGCCGCCGCTAATTCTCTGGAGCCTGGACAAACGCTCCAGCGCCTGGGAAGTATTCCAGGCAGCCAGTCACTTCACAGTCAACATCCTGGCTTCGGACCAGATTGCCCTGTCCAATCATTTCGCCAGGCCCCAAGCAGACAAATTCGACGGCATCGAACACGACAGTGGCCTCGGCGGCGCTCCGCAGCTCAACGATTGTTCGGGCACTTTCCAGTGTGCCAACTACCAGCATGTGGATGCTGGCGACCACTGGATCATGATCGGCAAGGTGGAGAAGTTTGAAGATTACGGCCGCTCGCCGCTGGTCTATCACCAGGGCGGCTATGCCATGGTGCTGCCGCATCCGCGCGGGCGAAAACCGGAAAGCACAGACTCATCCGAGTCCAGCAACATGCTCAATACCAAGCTGGGCGACAACCTGTTCTACCTGATGATCCAGGCGGTCAACGCCAGTCACCCGCGCTTTGTCCAGCAACACCTGCAACTGGGCATGCGCAACAGCGAGTCACGCCTGTTGATGGTCCTCGACAGCGCACCAAATGCTTGTTTGGGTGACTTGCAACAAGCTGTATCGATGCCCGCCCGCGAAGTAGAGGAAGCCATGATCAACCTGCAGCACAAAGGTTATCTGGCGCTCGACGGTGCACAGCGCCAGGTTACCGCTGCGGGCCATGCCAAGCTGGAAGAACTCTGGAACACCGTATTCAAGGCCCAGCAGGAACTGTTCAGCGGTCTCACCGAGGGTGAGCTGGAAGTCTTCAAGAAAGGGCTGCGCCTGGCCATAGGCTCGCGCAGCTGATGCAGAGGGGGCCGCGAGGCCCGCTCAGTTTGCCGAGTGCATCAGTTAGGCACCCAAAACTATCGGGACTCGGCGACTACAGTATTTTCGATATAGCCTAGACCGTCGATCTCGACTCGTACCACGTCGCCCACAGTGAGAAAGCGCTTGGGCGTGAAGCCTACTCCAACCCCAGCCGGCGTGCCGGTAGCGAGAATATCGCCGGGCTCCAGAGTCATCACCGTTGACAGGTAGGCGATCTGTTCCCAGATGTTGTAGATCATGTCACCGGTACTGGTTTCCTGACGCTTTTCACCATTCACATAAGCCCGCATCATCAACGCATGGGGATCCTGTACCTCATCGGCGGTGACCAACCACGGGCCAATCGGACCATGCGTGTCGAAAGACTTGCCGAGCGTGAAGGTCGGGCTGCGCATCTGCCAGTCACGCACACTAACGTCGTTAGCGATCAGATAACCGGCGACAACCGATGGCGCATCCTCGACCGACACATGCCGGCAGCGTTTGCCGATCACCACACCCAGCTCAGCTTCGTAATCGAGCTTGGTCGAAACCTTCGGCAAATCGATCGGGTCATAGGGCCCGTTGAGGCAGGACACCTGCTTGTTGAACCACAACTGCGACGTGGGGATAAGCACACCATTACGCTCGGCCTCGGCGGCGTGGGCACGATAGTTCATGCCGATCGCCAGGTATTTCTGCGGATCGGTCACCGCTGCCAGCAAGTGCAACTGATCCAACGCCAGGCTGTTGTTATTCGGCTGCAGGGTGGCTACCTGCGCCAGTGCCTCGGGCCCTGCCGCAAGGAGACGCGCCATGCTCGCCGGTAGCTCAGGCAAGGCGGTCGCCAGGGGAATAACCTGATCACCGACCACCTTGCCCAGCCCAGCCGTAGTGCCGACTTGAAAAGTTACCAATTTCATCATCTCACCCTTGAATTCACACCCCTATGCAGCGGCACTCAGTGGCCGCAAACCTTCTTGTTCCAGACGAGCAGCCCTATCGACCTAAGGTCGCCGGGAACGGCAGTGCACGGTACAGGTACTCGAGAAAAATCTGAAACAGCTGCCAAGACCGGAGTAAGCCGGCCGGTGGCAGCTAACAAGACCCGCGATATATAGGCGCGAGCAGCGCCTCTGTGAAGGCTGCACCGGAGCAATCAACCTGCCAGCGTGTAGCGGTAAAACAGCCGCAACGGCCGTTTGCAGGCGGCCGCGGCAGCAAGTTTTCTCAGTGCTTGAGGAAGTCGATGACCAGGCGGTTGAACGCGTCAGCATGTTCCCACTGCGCCCAGTGACCGCACTTGCTGAACACGTGCAAGGTCGAGTTGGGGATCATGTTGAGCAGTTTCAGGCTCCAGTCGATCGGTACGAAACGGTCATCGCGCCCCCAGGTGACCAGGGTCTTGTGCGGCATGTTAGGCAGGTCGTTGGTGAAGTCGCCGAGGTTGAAGTTGCTCAACTCGACCGATTTGAGGAAGTTGGCCAGGTGCTCCGGGTGCGCCTGGATGGCCTGGTGACGCAGCTGGATCAGCTCGTCGGTCAACACGCTGGCGTCGTAGACGAACACGTTGAGCATGTTCTTCAAGTTTTCAAAGGTCGGCTCACGGTAGACCTGGAATAGCAACTTGATGCCTTCCATCGGCAGCGGGGTGAAGATGCTGGTCTTGCCAACGCCGCCGGCCCCCATCAGGATCATCTTGTCCAGACGCTCCGGATAGTCGCGGGCAAACGCCAGCGAGCTACCGCCGCCCATGGAGTTGCCGACCAGGTGCGCCTTGTCGATGCCCAGTGCATCCATCAGCTGACGGGTGGCGCGGGCGTTGACCACGAAGCGCGGCTCGGCGGTGACCAGTGGCGCGGATTCGCCGAAGCCTGGGCAATCGAGCAAGATCACCCGGTAGCCGGCATCGACGAAGGCATCGACGTTGCGGTGGAAGTTGGCCCAGCCGGTGGCACCGGCGCCGGAGCCGTGCAGCATGATGACGACTTCGCCTTCACCAGCATCGTTGTAATGCAGTTTCCACTCTTCGGTCTCGACAAAGCGGCTGGTGTTTTCCTGGGTAAAACGGCTCATGTGGGTTGTCCTGTTGTGGCAAGAAAGCAATAGGTTGAATTCATGTGCGCTGCTTGAGCAGATCGAGGGCAACGTCGACGATCATGTCTTCCTGGCCGCCGACCATGCGCCGCTTGCCCAGTTCGACGAGGATGTCCACGGCCTTGAGGCCGTATTTTTCTGCGGCCACTTCCGAGTGACGCAGGAAGCTCGAATAGACCCCGGCATAGCCGAGGGCCAGGGTTTCACGGTCGACCCGCACCGGGCGGTCCTGCAGCGGCCGCACGATGTCGTCGGCTGCATCCATCAGGGTATAGAGATCCGTTCCATGTTCCCAACCCAGGCGCTCGGCCGCGGCAATGAACACTTCTAGCGGCGCGTTGCCGGCACCGGCACCCATGCCGGCCAGACTGGCGTCGATACGATCGCAGCCCTCCTCCACCGCCACAATCGAGTTGGCCACGCCGAGGCTGAGGTTGTGGTGGGCGTGCATGCCGGTCTGGGTCTCGGGCTTGAGCACGTCCTTGAGTGCGCGGAAACGCTCGCGGATGTCCTGCATGCTCATGGCGCCGCCGGAGTCGACCACATACAAACAAGTGGCGCCGTAGCTCTCCATCAATTTGGCCTGTTTGGCCAGATGCTCGGGACAGATCATATGGCTCATCATCAGAAAGCCGACGGTGTCCATGCCCAGCTTGCGTGCATGCTCGATGTGCTGCCGGGACACATCGGCCTCGGTGCAGTGGGTGGCGACGCGCACGATGCGCGCGCCGGCCTTGTAGGCGTTGTCCAGGTCATGGATGGTGCCGATGCCAGGCAACAGCAGGGTGGCAATCTGCGCGTGGCTGATCACCTCGGCCACCGCCTCGATCCACTCCAGGTCGGTGTGAGCGCCGAAGCCATAGTTGAAGCTGGAACCCTGCAGGCCATCGCCGTGGGCCACTTCAATGGAGTCGACCTTGGCCTTATCAAGGGCACGGGCGATGTCCTGCACGTTCTTGATCGAGTACTGATGGCGGATCGCATGGCTGCCGTCACGCAGGGTGACGTCGGAGATGTAGAGTTTTTTGCCGGGATTGAAGGTCATGGAGGTCTCCTTAGGCCTTGAGCAGCGATTGCGCCATGCGCTCGGCGGTAGCCAGCGCGGCGGAGGTCATGATGTCGAGGTTGCCGGCGTAGGCCGGCAGATAGTGGGCGGCGCCTTCGACTTCGAGGAAGATCGAGGTCTTCAGACCGGACAGGTGACCGAGGCCGGGAATGTTCAGCGGCTTGTCCGCCGGGATCACGTCGAACTGCACCTTCTGCTTGAGGCGATAACCCGGCACGTAGGACTGCACCGCCGCGGCCATCTCTTCGATGGACGCCTCGACCTGATCCTGGTCGGCCAGCTCGGACAGGGTGTATACGGTATCGCGCATGATCAGCGGCGGCTCGGCCGGGTTCATGACGATGATCGCCTTGCCCTTCTGCGCCCCGCCAATGACCTCGATGGCCTTGGCGGTGGTTTCGGTGAATTCGTCGATGTTGGCGCGGGTACCCGGACCGGCCGACTTGCTGGCGATCGAGGCGATGATCTCGCCGTAGTGCACCTTGGCCACCCGCGACACCGCAGCGACCATGGGGATGGTCGCCTGACCGCCGCAGGTAACCATGTTGACGTTGGTCTCGTGCAGGTTCTGCTCGAGGTTGACCACCGGCACGCAGTAGGGGCCGATGGCCGCCGGAGTCAGGTCGATGATCCGCAGGCTTGGTTTGAGACCGCGCAGGAACACTTCGTTGTGCATGTGCGCACCGGCACTGGTCGCATCAAAGATGAAATCGATGTCGGCGAATTCGGCCATCCGCACCAGGCCGTCCACCCCTTCGTGGGTGATCGCCACGCCCATGCGCTGAGCACGGGCCAGGCCATCGGACTTGGCGTCGATACCGACCATGGCGCCCATCTCGATGTGCTTGCCGTTGCGCAGGATCTTGATCATCAAGTCGGTGCCGATGTTGCCGGAGCCGATGATCGCGGCCTTGAGTTTTTTCGTCATTGCGATTTCCTCGGATTATTTCAGTCGAAGCGGACCGAGCAACTGCCGATGCCCGCCAGACTCATGCGCAGTTGGTCTCCCGCCACTACCGGCACCATGGCCGACAGCGCACCGGACAGAATGATTTCGCCAGCCTTGAGGCTCATGCCCAGGCGGCCCAGGGTATTGGCCAGCCAGGCGACGGCGATCACTGGCGAGCCCATGGTCGCGGCACCAGCGCCGGTGCCGACGATACGGCCGTTTTTTTCCAGCACCATGCCGGTGGTGTAGAGATCCAGGACGCGCGGGTCGACCAGGCGGTCGCCCAGCACGAACACACCGCAGGAAGCGTTATCCGCCACGGTGTCCTGGATCTTGATCTGCCAGTCGCGGATACGTGAATCGACGATCTCGAAACAGGCCATCACTCCTTCGGTGGCGCGCAGTACATCAGCCACGGTGACGCCTGGACCGCTCAGGTCATGCTTGAGTACAAAGGCAATTTCACCCTCTGCCTTGGGCTGGATCAGCGCGCTCATGGGCACGCAGCCCCCTTGGTTGACCACCATGCGGTCAGTGAGCTGACCGAAGTCCGGCTGATTGACCTTGAGCATGTCCATGACGGCTTGGCTGGTAACGCCGATCTTCTTGCCGATGATCCGCTCGCCCTGCTGCACGCGGCGGCTGAGCAGACGCTGCTGAATGGCGTAAGCGTGCTCGATGCTCATCTGCGGGAAGCGCTCGGTCAGCGGCGCGACCATCCGCGCCTGATTGAGGGCGTCGAACAGCTCGTCACCTAACTGGTCGATGTTGAGTTCCGCCTGGCTCATTGTTCCTCTCCTGAGAATTGGTTTCTTGCGTCGGTCAGGTCGCTGATGGCAAAGCAGCCGGCCATCGCGCAATCCATGTCCTCTTCCTCGCTAGCACCGGACACACCGATGGCGCCAACCAGTCGGCCATCGATCAGTAGGGGAAAGGCACCGCCCATGGCGACTATGTCCGGGCGCAGCAACAGATTCATGCGGACACGTTCGCTGGCGTTGTCGATCATGTCGCCTAGGGTGCTGCTGGGCAGCGCGAAGGACACCGAGGTACGGGCCTTGTCGATGGCCAGATTGATGCTGTGCCAGGGCGTGCCGGAAACCCTGGCGAAGGCCAGCAGGTGGCCGCCGGCATCCAGCACGGCGACGCTGACCTGCAGCTCCTCACGGCTGGCATAGGCAGCAGCTGCCTCTACGGCCGCCCAAGCAGCTGATAGCGGAAGATCGCCACCACGGATATGTGGGAGGCTGATACCGCTGCGGCTCATACGTGCAGCTCCTGTTTGCCGGCACCCGCACAGACAGCAGATGACTGCTCGCGCTCTTTGGGCTGTGTCAGTTGCTCGGCTTCAGGTTTGCAGAAATGCTCTGGCTGCAGCAGGAAGCACGCCAGTGCGGGCACCAGCACCAACGCCACCAGCATGTTGCATAGAAACATGAAGGTCAGCAGCAGACCCATGTCAGCCTGGAACTTGATCGGCGAAAGGATCCAGGTCACCACCCCCAGCGACAGAGTGATGCCAGTGAACACCACCACCCGCCCGGTGAAGGACAGTGCATGGGAATAGGCTTGCGACAGGCTGGAACCACGCTTCAGCCAGAACAGCATCACACTGATGATGTAGAGCGCGTAGTCCACCCCGATACCGACACCAAGTGCCACTACCGGCAGGGTCGCCACCTTCAGGCCCATGCCCAGTTTGACCATCAGTGCCTCAGCCAGAAAGGTCGTGAGCATCAGCGGCAGGATCGCGCAAACGGTCGCCCGCCAGGAGCGGAACGCCAACAGGCAGAGCAGGCTGACCGCCAGGTACACGCCGATCACCATCTGCGTGTTGGCCGCCTTGACCACGATATTGGTAGCGCTTTCGATGCCGGCATTGCCCGCCGCCATGATGAAGCGTGCCTGCTCGCTGCTGAACTCGCCGCTGAAGGCCTGAGTCACCGCGACCACGCCATTGAGGGTCTGCGCCTTGTGATCCTTGAGGTAGACGTACACCGAGAGCAGTTCGCAGGTTTGGTTGAACAGCTCGCGTGGCGAACGGTTGGCGGCGGCGTTGATCATCGGCTGGTTGGGCGGCAGCTCGTTCCACTTCAGCAGCCCTTCATTCATCCCGACGTTGACCCGCCGCGCCACCCCGGCGATGGAATTAGTGCCATCGACGCCCGGCAGCTGGCGCAACCGCCATTCCAGCTCCTCGACCAGACGCAGGGTTTGGTAGTTCACGCACTGCCCGGCCGGGGTTTCCACCATGACCACGAACACGTCGCTGCTGGCCTGGTAGTTGCCGATGATGAAGGCGTTGTCCTGGTTGTAACGCGAGTCGGCACGCAGCTCAGGCGCACCCGGATCGAGGTCACCGACCTGCAGGTGACGCGCCTCGAGTACAGCCAAGACAGCAACCGTGAGCGCCACCACCAGCGCCAGAGAGGCATAACGTACCTGGGTGAAACGATCGAGCACGCGGATCGCCGTGCCCGGCCGGTAGCCTGGCTCATTGCGCACCTGCTCGGCGGCCAGACGACG
>DAITLT010000048.1:0-1742 GCA_036835505.1 Pseudomonas sp. | reverse complement strand
GGTATAGGACAGCATGATCGGCAGCAAGGCCAGATTGGTCGTGACCAACAAGGCGACGCCGATGCTGGAGATGATCGCCAACTCCTTGATCACCGGAATGTCGACTATGGTCAGCACCGCGAAACCGACCGCATCGGCCAGCAAGGCCGTGATACCGGCGGCGAACAGACGGCGGAAGGTGTAGCGCGCGGCGATCAGTTTGTGGGTGCCACGGCCGATGTCCTGCATGATGCCGTTCATCTTCTGCGCACCATGGCTCACGCCAATCGCGTAGACCAGAAAGGGCACCAGAATCGAATAGGGATTGAGCTCGTAACCGAGGATCGGCAGCATGCCCAGCAGCCAGATCACCCCGACCAAGGTGCAGCCCTGGACGACCAGAGTGCTGCGCCAGCAGCGGGTGAAATACAGCAGGATCAGCGTGGTGATGCATACCGCTGCAGCAAAGAAGGCCAACACGGCGTAGAGACCGGAAATCAGATCACCCATCACCTTGGCAAAGCCAATGATGTGGATGTCCACGCCCTCGGCCTGATAGCGCGTGCGAATATTCTCGAGCAGATCGGAAAGCTGCTTGTAGTCGAGCGCCTTGCCGGTGGCAGGATCGGTGTCGAGTAGCGGCACATGGATGATGCTGGAGCGGAAATCCAGGGCGACCAGTTGGCCGATCTCGCCAGACAACTCGATGTTGCCACGCAGCACTTCCAGATCCCGCGGCGTGCCTCGGAAGCCGTCGGGCACGACAGGCCCACCGTCGAAGCCGGCCTCGGTGACACCTTGCCAGCGGGTTGCCGGCGTCCACAACGACTTCATGAAGGCACGGTCTACGCCGGGAGCCAGGTAGACTTCGTCGTTGATCTTGCGCAGGGTATCCATGTAGCCGGCGTCGAAAATTGTCCCCTCGCCATTTACCGCCACGGCGATGCGCAGGGTGTTGGCCACGCCCTTGAGCTCATCCTGGTGAGCGAAGTAATTGAGGATGAACGGGTGGCTGGTCGGGATGGTCTTGAGGAAGCTTGCGTTCAAGCGCAACTGGGTGGCCGATATGGAAAACATCACCGTCAGCAGCAGGCACAGCGTGATAAACAGCGCACGGTAGTTGAACAGGATACGTTCAAGCACATTGCCGGACTGTCGATCGAAATCAGTCAGCGAGGCGATTGTCTTGAAGCCGTCGGATACTTTACTAACCATGATGATGGCCCTTGAAGGCTGAAGACAGGTTATTCGAGGTCAGTGGCCTGGAAACGGGTGACCCCGCGCAGACCGACCGCCAGCACATCGCCGTCTTGCAGAGGCATCAGTGCGGTGAAGGAAAATCGGCTCTGGGGTTCCACCTGCCGAAAGCTGCGTCCGCCGTCCCGGCTGTACCAGCCTGCGCCGGCGGCATCGGCGAGCAGAATCGCGCGATTTTCCAGCAAAGCACCGGCGGTCAAGCTCTGGGTTGTATCCAAAGCGACCTGCTCCCATTCGGCGTCTGCACCCTGCCAGCGAAACACGTGGCCACGTAGCCCGTAGGCGATCACGCTGCCGTCAGCAGCACTCAGTACCCCGAAGAAACTGCCTTCGTAGGGTTCGGCCATGCTCTGCACTTTGGTCATCGCGCGGTCAGCCCGATATAGGCCACCCTGCTCACCCGCCAGGTAGAACCCTTCGGGGGCTGCAGTCAGGGCATTGATGTGGCGCTGCTCAGTTCCGCTCAACGCGGCCAGGGACGGCTGCCAGTGCTGACCACCATCCTC
>DAITLT010000047.1:8830-14770 GCA_036835505.1 Pseudomonas sp. | reverse complement strand
CCGTCGGGAGCGCCTCTTTCTTCTCCTTGATGACCGGCCAGCCCTTGGCGAGCCACAGGGCTTTGGCTTGCAGGGCGTCGCGGTAGATCGAGGTGGTTTTTACATCGCAACCCTTGGCCACCGTCAGGGCCTGCATGGGGCTAACCAGCAGGCATTCCTCCGCTTCCGCCCGGTAACCGCCGCCAATGTCCGAATGCACACCGGGCAAGCTAATTTCCATATGGTCGGGCTTGACCTGGCTCAGCGGGAAGTTGCCTCGGCACTCGTCGCGGGCAACCAGATGCACCACCTTGCTAAAGTATTTAGGCGACAAATACAGCTTTAGCCCCGGCGCTATGGCGCTGCTGACATTGCCCAGATTGCTCAGCCCGGCAATGGACGCCACTGTATCGAACAGGCCGATAAAACCCATGTTGATATCGCGCTGGTACTGCTCGATAAAGCTGCGGCCAAAGGCGTTGGCGTTGCTGCGCAGCACTTCCCCCAGCGGCCCTTGCTTGCCGCGCACCAGCTGATTGGCGAAGTGCCGCGCCGCCGCCGCGCCCCGGCTAAAGCCAAACACATCGAAGGTCAGGGAGTTGATTTCGCAATCGGGGTTTGCTTGCTGAAAGAGTCGAACTTCAACTTTTATTTGCTCGAACGACAGCTGCACCCGCCCCTCCACCCCGGTATCGCCGCGCCCCATCCCCGCGCCAATGGTGCTGTCCTTTTCGCCCGCCTGGGTGCCGATGCCCTCGATGTACAGCTTCCTGTATGCCAGCTTCTGCTCGCCGCTGCCTTTCAGCTCCTCGGGAGCGTGGTAACGATCAAACAACTTGAATACGTTAGTCACATCGTTGCCATAGCTGCTGTCCGGGTCGCTCATATAGGGCTGGCAGCTGGCGGCTAGGTCTTCGGCTTGCAGCGGATGTTGCGCACCGCAGGCCATGCCGGCCGCCGTATTGCTGGCGTTATTGCCGGTGCCGTCGAAGAACACGCCGATCCGCAAGGCCACGCGGGTTTTCGCCTTGGGCTTGGCTGGCTCCTCCTGGATCGGGTGAAACGACTGCGGCGGCTCGGCGGCCATCCGTCTGGCCTCGGGCTTGGCAAGGGGCGGATGGGGATTGGCAGGCCGACAAACATGCGGCATTACATGATCACAGGCTTTTATCCAATCGCTTGTTCCACTCATTCATTGATCCCTCAATTCCATGATTATCAAGGCCGGCGCAGGCAAGGAATGCCTTGGCTCGCTCGGCGACGGCGATAATAACCCCATGGAGTTGCGCAACTTCCTGCGCGCATACGCTAGAACGCAGGAGTGGCGAGGGCTAGAGAATTTTTAGCTGTTCGCAAGTAGCTCTTTTCGACCACAGCAAAGAGAGCACCTCTCAGCAAAAAACAGAAGGCCTTGAAGGGTAGGTCTGGTCTTTTGCGCAAACGCCTTGCTTTTCATTATTTGCCCGATACAAAGCACGCTCGCCGCCATCATCAAAGTCGGCGCAAAGCGCTACGCTGGCACCTCCAGGCGAAAATGCTTAGGCTTTGCCCATGACCCGCAGCCAGGAAATCCGCCCGGACATCGACGACGGCATCGACCGCAAGGTGCTGACGCAGTTGCGTGGGCGTTTTCTCAAGGTCAACAGCGGCCGTCTGGCGCGCACCGTACAGGCCCTGTCGACGCGCCAGCAGTTGGTGCTCAAGCTGTTGCCGCTGCTGTTTCACGTCAACCATCCGCTGCTGCCGGGTTATGTCAGCAGCCGCACGCCAGCCGGGCTGTCGGGCTTCGAGCCAGACGACACGCTGCTCGGCGAAGCCCAGCGCCTGACCCGCTCGTTCACCTACAAACCCTACCGTGGCAATGCCGCGCTGCCGATTCACGGCCTGTTCCTGATGGGCAGCCTGGGCACCGTGGCCCAGGCCGAGCAGAGCGACATGGACCTGTGGGTCTGCCATGCGCCGAACCTGTCGGCCAGCGCCCTGCACGAGCTGCAGCGCAAATGCAGCCTGCTGGAAAGCTGGGCGGCCACCCAGGGCGCCGAAGTCCATTGCTTTCTGGTCGATCCGGCGCGCTTTACCGTCGGTGATCGCGAAGCCCAGCTGACCTCCGACGACTGCGGCACCACCCAGCATTACCTGCTGCTGGACGAGTTCTATCGCACCGCCATCTGGCTCGGCGGGCGTACGCCGCTGTGGTGGCTGGTGCCGGTGTATGAAGAGGCGCGCTACGCCGAGTACACCCACACCCTGCTGAGCAAACGCTTTATCCGCGAGGCCGATGTGCTCGATCTCGGCCACCTGGCGCGAATTCCGCCCGGCGAGTTTCTCGGCGCCGGCATGTGGCAACTGTTCAAGGGCATCGAGTCGCCCTACAAGTCGGTGCTCAAGCTGCTGCTCACCGAGGTGTACGCCAGCCAGCACCCGCAGGTCGAGTGCCTGAGCCTGCGCTTCAAGCAGGCGGTGTTTAGCAACCAGCTCGACCTCGACGACCTCGACCCGTACATCGTCGTCTACCGCCGCCTGGAGGAGTACCTCAACGCCCGCCATGAGCGGGAGCGCCTGGAGCTGATCCGCCGCTGCCTGTACCTGAAGGTCGGCAAGAAACTCAGCCTGCCGCCCCGCGGGCGCAGCAAAAGCTGGCAACGCCTGCTGCTCGAACGCCTGACCACCAGTTGGGGCTGGGGCCCGCGCGAGCTGGCGCTGCTCGACAGCCGCAGCCAGTGGAAGGTGCGCCAGGCCAGCAGCGAGCGCCGCGCGCTGGTCAACGAGCTGACCTACAGCTACCGCTTTCTCTCCGAGTTCGCCCGCAGCGTGCAGGCCGGTAGCCTGCTCAACAGCCGCGACCTGGGCGTGCTCGGCCGCCGCCTGTACGCGGCCTTCGAGCGCAAGGCCGGCAAGATCGAATACATCAACCCCGGCATCGCCCCGGACCTCGCCGAGGACAGCCTGACCCTGGTCCATTGCCCGGAGGGCGAGCACAGCAACGAAACCCAGTGGGCGCTCTACAGCGGCAACCTGAATGGCCAAGAATGGCCCGACTTCGCCCCGCTGAAACGCACGCGGCAACTCAGCGAGCTGCTCGCCTGGGGCCACCGCAACGGCATCATCGACCAGGCCAGCGGCCTATCGCTGCACGCCGGCAGCAGCGACCTCAGCGATTTCGAGCTGCACAAGCTGCTCGACAGCCTGCGCCAGAGCCTGCCGCTACCGCTGCCGGCCGTCAGCGAAAACGCCCTGCTGCAGGCCAGCGCGCCGACCCGCATCTTGCTGTTGGTGAATGTCGGCCTTGACCCGCTAAAGCAGCACAGCCAGCTCAACGTCCACATGGCCAGCAGCCGCACCGATGCCCTCGGCTACGCCGGCACCAGGGAAAACCTGGTGCTGAGCCTGGAGCAGATCAGCCTCAACAGTTGGAACGAACTGCTGGTCAGCCGCTACGACGGCGCCAACGCCATGCTCGATTGCCTGCGCGACCTGCTCAACAGCCTGCCGGCCAACGGCCTGCGACCGCAGTTGCAGGTGCGCTGCTTCTGCAAGAACCGCGCGGTGGCGATTGCCGAACGGGTCGATGGCCTGTTTCGCGACGTGCTTGAGCACCTCGATGCCGCCCAACCGAGTCGTTACCTGTTGCAGATCCAGCAGCGCTACCACGTCCTCAACCTGCAACCGGGACGGGTCAGCCATACGCTGCTGACCGACCTGGCCAGCCTGCTTGAGCACCTCGGCGAGGAGCAGCCGCACTACAGCGCTCTGCACCTGGACAAACACGCCCTGGAAGGCAATGACCTGGCGCTGATCCTGCCCCTCGGGCGGCCCGATTGCATTCAAGTGTTTTACCGCCTGCACGGTGAGCAGGCCGAACTCAGCGTGCTGGATGAACACAATGCGCTGTGGCGCCAGCGCCTGCCGTTCCACGACGAACAGAACCTGCTGACCCCGCTGCAGCGCTTTCTGCAATCACTGTTCTACCGCCGCAACGCCCTGCTGGCGCTGGACAGCCAGAGCCTGGCAAGCACCCCGGAGGTGCTCTATTACCAGGTGCTGCCGGCGGCCCCGCTGCGCGCCCAGGCCATCGAACGCCGCCCCGAGCCACAACTGCCCGGCAGCCGGCCGTTCTATCAGGTGCAGGTGATTGTCGAGCCGGCGGACGCGGGCAACCTGCATGTCACCCTGTACTGCAACCACCGCGAGTTTTCCGAACTGGAATACGCCGACGACCTGTTTGCCGCCGTGGCCCGCCACATCCTCAGCCAACGCCAGGGCGCCGAGCGCTACCCCTGCTACATCACCGACCTCGACCTGTCGCGGGTGCTCGGCGATGGCCACAGCCAAACCATCCACTACCTGCGCTACAAGGCCGAACTGGAAGCGGCGCTGAATAACGCGCTGCAAAATGCGTAGGGTGGGTTAGCCGCGCAGCGGCGTAACCCACCAAGGATGGAGTCTTGCGCGCAACAGATAGCCCCCGCCTTTATGCCCCCAGGACGGGGCAGCGACTGCACCAGGCACGCGGTTACAGGCTGTACTGACCGGCCGCCTCAGGCTGATATTCAACCGCCAGCAGGGTCAGCTGAATCAGCTTGCCGGCCGGGGTTGGCCAATCGATGTGCTGGCCCACCGTCAGCCCCAGCAGGGCGCTGCCAACCGGCGCGAGGATCGACACCGTTCCGGCCGGGCCGGCATCCTGCGGGTAGACCAGGGTCAGGTGATACTCCTTGCCGCTGCCCTCATCGCGGCAGAACACCCGCGAATTCATGGTCACCACGCCCGCCGGCACCTCGTCGTGGCCAACCACGGTGGCGCGCGCCAGCTCCTGCTCCAGGGCCTCGGCGCCGGGCGTTGGGTCTTGCAGGCTGGCGAGCACGCGCTCCAGGCGCTGCAAGTCCAGACGGGTGATGGTGATTGAGGGTGCGCTCATGATGGCGGCCTAGCTCCTTGGGTGCGGGATAAAAAGCAAAAACCCCGACCGGACGGGCCGTGCATGGACCTCAAGGGCCGCCGTTGTGCAGGTCAATCGTGGCGTTGACAGGGTTTACCGACACTTGGCGGCACGCCTTATCACAGCCCGACTGAACACCGCATAACCGCGCGCGTCAGGTTTGCACAACCAGCGAAGACGGGGTTCTCGGTGGCCTCACACATGCAAGGCCTGGCCCGACCGTATCACAGCAGGGCAAATACACAAGGCAGGGCGGTTGACGGGGGGCCGTATAATTACAATTGATATTGATTCTTAATTACATATAATCCCGGTACCTTGCTCCCGTCGCCGTGTCCGCTTTGAACAAACCCAAGTTGGAACTCTATCTCAACCACCGTCGCGCGCTGATCGACTATGCCCGCTCGATCGCCGGTGGCCGCGCCCAGGCCGAAGATGTGGTGCAGGACGCCTGGCTGCGGTTTGCCGACGAGCGCAGCACGGCCAAGCTGCACAATCCGCTCGGCTACCTGTATCGCATCGTGCGCAACCTTGCCCTGGACGCCGCTCGCCGCCTGGCCAGCGAGCAGCGTGAGGCGCAAAGTGCCACGCGCCTGGACGAGTTGCTGGCCAGCACGCCGTCGCCGGAGGCCCAGGCCTGTGACGAGAATGCCCTGCAGGTGATCGCTGCGGCCTTGCAGGAGTTGCCCGACCGCACCCGGATTGCCTTTGAAATGCACCGCTTTGGCGACTACACCCTGCAACAGATCGCCAACCACCTGGGCGTTTCGGTCAGCCTGGTCCACAGCCTGGTACGAGATGCCATGAGCCATTGCGCGGAGTGTCTGGGTGAGCATGTTGACTGAGCCGAGCAACGCGCAGCCACGCAGCAATGCCTGCACCCACTCGCCAACAGCGGAGCAGGCGTGCGCGCCGGGCAACGATAGGGCCTGGCAGGCCGCCCTGGACTGGCATCTGCGCTTGCACGAGCAGCCGGCGGATGCGGCCTTGCAGGCGGACTTCCAGGCCTGGCACGCCGCCCA
>DAITLT010000047.1:8570-8820 GCA_036835505.1 Pseudomonas sp. | reverse complement strand
CCACGCCGAGAACTGGCGACGGGTGCAGCGGGTCTGGCAACTGACCGGCCGACTGGCTGCCGGCAACGGTCGCAGTGCGCCCGCCCTGCCGGCCCCGCGCCCGCCGCGCATGCACGCCGCGCGCCACCCCCGGCGTCTGCTCGGCGTCGGCGCGGCGTTGGCGGCCTGCCTGCTGTTGGTCTTGCTGCAGTTGCCGGGCTGGCAGGCCGACTACCGCACCGCGCCGGGCGAGCGGCGCACGCTGAGCCTG
>DAITLT010000047.1:0-8560 GCA_036835505.1 Pseudomonas sp. | reverse complement strand
CAGCAGCGCCAGGTCAGGGTGCTCAAGGGGCGGGTGTACTTTCAGGTGCGTCGGGATCGGGGCCGACCGTTCCAGGTCATGGCCGGGCCCGCCAGCATTACCGTCACCGGCACGGCCTTCAACGTGGAGCACACCCGCACGCGGGCCAGCGTCGCCGTGGAACATGGCAGCGTACAGGTGGACGCCCCGGCAAGCACCGCCGCGGCGCTGCGCACAAACCTCGGCGCCGGCGATCGGCTGCTCCTGGAGCAGCATCTGGGCAAGGTTCAGCGCAGCCGCCAGGCGCCCGACAGGATGGCCGCCTGGCGCCAGGGCCGGTTGATCGCCGAAAACCAGCCCCTGGCCGAGGTGCTCGAACAACTGGCCGCGCAACAGCCGGGCCTGCTTCTGCTCGGCGACACGGCACTCGGCCAGCGCCGGGTAACCGGGGTGTTCGACCTCAATCAAGCAGATGCCGCGCTGCAGGCGTTGCTTGCCCCGCTGGGCGCGCGCGTCAACACCTACAGCCCCTGGTTGCGGGTGGTTGAGGCCGGCCCGGAAAAAAATAATTAGCTAAGGCCTGAAAAAACGCCCCCGCCAAGCGTCTCTTGGCTGCAGCGCAAATGAGATGCGTTCGCAGAAAAGCCACCGACCTTGCATCATCCGGGGAGCCGCCTTCATGGCCATCACTGCAGTAACCGCGATCACCCGCAACCCTCACATCTGGCTAAGCCGGGCCTGCCTGGCGGCCTGCCTGCTGCTGCAGGGGCTGGTCGGACACGCCGCCACCCTGCAGCAACAACTGGATCAGCCGCAGCAGTTTGCGGTGCCGGCTCAGGGCCTGGCCAGCGCACTGCTGGAATTCGCCCAGCAGGCCGGCCTGCAAATCAGCGTCGACAGCACCCTGCTCGAAGAGCGCCGCTCGCCTGGGGTCAACGGCACATGGCCGACCGCGCAGGCCCTGCAACAGTTGCTCAAGGGCAGCGGCTTGCGCTGGCGGGTAAACACCGCCAACAGCCTGACCCTGGAGCCTGAGCCGCCAAGCGCCAGCGATGCCAGCGCGCTGCAGATGCCCGAGAGCCTGGTGCTGGGCAAACCCGAACACGATTTTCTCGGCGAGGCGGTGGTTGATCGGCGCGCCATTGAGAACTTCCCCGGCGCCAATGGCGACCTCACCAGCCTGCTGAAAATGCACCCCAGCGTGCGCTTCGACAGCACCCAGCAAAGTTCCAACACACCGGGCGAGATCACCCCGGCCGACATCAGCATCAACGGCGCCAAGTTCTACCAGAACAACTTTATGATCGACGGCGTAAGCATCAACAACGACCTCGATCCGGCCGCCAGCAGCGCCAGCCGCAACACCTACAACGGCATCTACAGCCTGCCCAGCAACGCCTTCGGGATTGCCACCGACGCCGACCTGCTGGAGGAGGTGCGGGTCTACGACAGCAACGTGCCGGCCCAATATGGCCGCTTCAACGGTGGCGTGGTCGATGCCATCACCCGCCGCCCGCGCGAAGGTCTGCACGGCAAACTCTCGGCGCAGATGAGCAAATCCGACTGGACCGAATACCACCTCAACACGGATGACATCAGCGCCGAAGAGTTCGCCTTATCCAGTGATTTCAGCCACCAGCCGGAGTTCAAGAAGCTGACCACCCGGATGATGCTTGAGGGCATGCTAAGCGAGAACTTCGGGCTGATCGGCAACGTCGTGCGCAAGACCTCGGAAATCCCCCTGTATGCCTACGAGGGCGGTTTTCTCAGCCCCACCGATACACAAAAGCACACGCAGGAACGGAGCATCGAGAACTACATGCTCAAGGGCTTCTGGACGCCCAGCGAGCAGCTCGACATCAATTTTTCCCTGCTCGATGCGCCGGCCTCGGGCGACTATTTCAAAGCCAACCAGCGCGACTCCGCATTTCGCATCGACCAGGGAGGCCAACTGGCTTCGCTGCAGGCCGTGTGGAACAGCGACCTGCTGACCTACACCCACAAGTTCACCTACAAGACCGTGCAAACCTCGCGCGATGCCGACAGCAATACCTACCTGGCCTGGCGCTGGTCGGATGTCAAAAACTGGGGCAACCCGTTCCGCGATGGCCAGCTCTCCAGCAGCGCCACCAGCCAGGAAGGTGGCATGGGCGACCTGGAGCAGCGCCAGAGCGGCTTCGAATACAGCCTGGATGCCGCCCTCCTGCCGCTGGACTTCGCCGGCAGCGAGCACACCCTCAGCAGCGGCCTGGAGCTGCGCCGCCAGCACGCCAGCTATGAAGTGCTGGAAGACTCCTTCACCGGCTCAGCCCTGCAACTCACCACGGCCAGCGCGGCCACCCGTTGCACAACCAGCAGCGGCGCACTCGACGAGCGCCTGTGCTCAATCGGCACCAACCCGCTGGGCATCCGCCAACGGCAGTTCTTCCGCCAGCTCAACTACTACACCGCGGGCGAGATCGAGGTCGATCAAGCCGATTACGCCCTCTACCTGCAGGATGAGATGCGCATCGGCAACCTCAACCTGCGCCCCGGCCTGCGCCTGGATGGCGACGACTATATGGACAAGCGCACCCTGGCACCGCGCCTGGCCGCCAGTTACGACTTTTTTGCCGACCAAAGCAGCGTTCTCAGTGCCGGCCTCAACCGCTACTACGGCCGCAACCTGTTCAAATACCGCCTGGCCGATGGCCGCGAGTCGCTGCGTTATCGCGCCAGCCGGGCGGCGTCGAGCGGCAACAGCATCAGCGAGTTTGGCGCCATGACCCAAAGTGGCGTGGATGAAAGCAGCTTCCGCCAACTGGACATTCCCTACGATGACGAATGGATGCTCGGCTTCGCCCAGGAGCTGGCCGGCATGCGCTGGGAGCTCAAGTATGTCAACCGCGACGGCCACGACCAGGTGGTGCGCAGCCGGGCCAGCTACCTGGGGCTGGAGCCAGGCGACGGCGACAGCAGCATCGCCAACTATTACACCTACACCAACGCTGGCAACAGCCGCAGCAAGACCCTGACCCTGACGGTAACCGCCCTGCAACCGCTGCACCTGGCGGGCACCAGCACCAGCGTGCAGTTCGGCGCCGACTGGAACGAAACCCAGAGTGCCTACAGCGACTACGAAAGCCTGTTCAACGAGGCAAGCCTGGATGACCAGGACGTCTACTACGACGGCAAACTGCTGCCCTACAGCGAACTACCCGCCAACAACTTCAACCGGCCCTGGACGCTGCGCCTGAACACCAGCACCAGCCTGCCGGCGCTGAATCTGACCTGGAGCAACTTCCTGCGCTACCGCGGCCCCTACGAGCAGATCTACCAGGGCAACCCCGAGACCATCACCCTCAACGGAGTGGTCTACGACTACTACCAGGTCGGCGAAGTCAGCGCCGCGCCCAGCTGGGATACCCGGCTCAAATGGGACCTGCCCCTGGCTGCCGAGCAATCGGCGTATATCGCCGTGGACATCACCAACGTGACCGACCAGGTCAACGACATCCTCAACGACAGCGGCACCCTGAGCTACGAAGTCGGTCGCCAATACTGGCTCGAAGTCGGCTATCAATTCTAAAAGGCACCCCATGACCTGGCTAAAACAACTCTGCGCGGCGCTCGCCGTGCTGCTTCTCGGCGCCTGCGGCCAACTGCCGGCAAGCGACTCGGACCTGCACTGGCACCCCCTTGTGCAGCGTGGCGAACTGGCCAACGGCCTGCGCTACAACCTGGTTCCGATTGCCACGCAAAAGGGCCGGCTGGACATCCGCCTGACGGTACACGCCGGCTCAGTGGACGAGGCCGACGATCAGGTTGGCGTCGCCCATCTGCTCGAACACCTGAGCTTCTACAGCCACGCCGGCCAGCCGCTGGATGTGCGCCAGCGCCTGCAACAAGCCGGCTGGCAACAGGGGCGAAACTTCAATGCGCTGACCAGCTACGAGCGCACCCAATACCTGCTCAGCCCACCCGACGGCACCGCCAGCGCCGAGCTGGCCCTGCAGGCGCTGGCGACCCTGGTGTTTGCCGGCGACTACAGCGCCGCCGACCTGCAGCGCGAGCGGCCGATTGTCGTCGAAGAATGGCGCGGCGGCCTGGGCGTGGCGCAGCGCATGAACGCCCTGCGTACCGCGGCCCAGCGCAGCGGCTCGCGCTACCCGGCACACCGCAGCATCGGCAACCGCCAGGCCATCGAGCAGGCGCCACTGGCCGCCCTGCAGGCCTTTCAACGGCGCTGGTACCTGCCCAACAACATGCAACTGAACATCGTCGGCGACTTCGACCCGGCCGTCATGGCCCGCCAAATCGACACCTTCTTTGCCCAACCGGCCCGCGGCGCAACCCCCGCGCGTGAGCACCTGGAACTGCCCCTGGACGAGCGCCTGAAGGTGTTTCGCGTGCAAGACAGCCAGAGCGGCAGCAACCAGGTCGTCCTGCTGCTGCGCTTTCAACAGCAGGACATCCGCACGCAAACCCTGGCCGCCGGGCGTGAGCGGCTGCTCGATCGGCTGGCCCTCGACGTCCTGTCCCGGCAACTCCGGCGCCAGGCAAAGAGCGCCGCAGTGGCCCAGTTGAGCACCCAGAAAACCCAGATCGGCCGCCGCAGCGGCGTGCTGGCAGTGGCCGCCAAGGTCACCGCCGAGGAACATGCACAAGCCCTGCAAGGCCTGCTGCGCGAACTCGCCCGCGTGCGCCAGCACCCCCTGTACGAGGCCGACGTGCAGGCGGCCAAGGCCGAAATCCGGCAGATTGCCGAGCGCATGCTAAGCAACCCCGCGCCCCGCGATTTCGACACCTGGGTACGTCAGTTGAATGACGCCACCCTCGGCGAGCGTGTGCTCCAGGACCCCACGCACATCGCCCGCAATAGCCTGACCAACCTGTCCAGCATCAGCACCCGCGAACTGCAGCAGCGCATCGCCTATTGGCTGGACAGTCCGGACCGAGTCCTGCAACTCAGCGCACCAGGCACCCACCACGTGTCCCTGCCCGCAGCCGACACGGTCGAGCAACAGGCGCGGAACTGGGCGGAGCGCCGGCTTGAGCCACCGCAGGCGCCCGTCGCCGTGGCGCCGGTGACAATCCCCAGACTGACCAGCAACACCCCGAGCGGACAGATCAACAGCCGCCAAGACTTCGCCGCAGAGCGCGTCGAGCATTGGCAATTGAGCAACGGCGACCGCCTGGTCTGGTTGCGCGCACCAGGGGCCGAGGGGCAGGCGCAACTGCGCGTCGACTCCAGCGCCGGGTTTATGTACCAGGGCACAGCCGCCTGGCGCGCCCAGATCGCCAGCCAACTGGCCCTGCAAACGCCGCCGCAAGGCTGGAGCGAGGCGCAGTTCAAGGCCTGGAAACAACGCGAAGGGGTGCAACTGAGCTTTACCCAGGGCGCCCAGCGCCTGGAGGCCCAGGGTCAGGCCGCCCCGGCCCAACTGGCCAGCCTGCTGGCGCTGTATCAGGCCCAGCAAACGCGCAGCCAACTGGATGACGACGCCTACCGCGAGAGTCTCGCCGCGCTGCGCCAACAACTGCAGCGCCAGCCCAGCCAGATGCGCAGCGAGCAGGACAGCACCTGGCGCCGGCTCAAACAGGGCCAGGACGACTGGCAAACGCCCAACGCTGCGCAAATCGACGCACTCAGCCGCGCGCAACTGCAGGACGAATGGCGCCGCCAGGCCGCCGCACCCGTGACCTACTACCTGATGGCCGACCTTCCGAGCGCCGAGCTGCAGGCCCTGGTCAGCCGTTACCTGGCCGGCATCCCGCGCGGCGCGGCGCTGCTCAGCCAGCCCAGCCCGCGTCAGCCTGGCCAGCGCCAGGCCAGCCTGGCCAGCGCCCGTGAGCCACGCGCCAGTCTGTATGCGAGCAGCTTCCAGGCCCATCCATGGAGCCCGGCGGATGCGGCACGGGTCGCGGCCCTCGGCCAGATCGCCAGCAGCTTGCTGAAACAACGCCTGCGCGGCGAAGCCGGGGGCATTTACAGCCTGACCTTCGACAGCCAGCTCAGCCCCGAGCACCAGCGCATCGACAGCGAGTTGCGCTTCAGCAGCGCCCCGCAACGCGCCGAGGAACTCTGGCAACTGGCCCGCCAGACCCTCGCCGACCTGCCCAACGAGATCGACCCCAAGCGCCTGGCCAGCATGCGCCGCGAGCTGGCGCGCCAGGAAGACCGCCGCCGCCAGGACCCGGCCACCCAACTGCAGCGCCTGATCCTCAGCGAACGCGCCTGGCACGACCCGCGCTACCTGAGCCAACAGCAGCAATTGCCCGCCGCCCTGCAACTGGCCGCCATGCAAGGCCTGGCCCGGCAACTGTTCCCGCGCGCCAACCAGGTGTACCTGCAGGTACTGCCCGCAGCGGATGTCGAGCAATGAACAATTTGCGTCTGTTTCTCGCCCTCGCCCGGCCCTTCTGGGCCACTCGCGCCGGCTGGCCGGGCTGGGCGCTGCTGGCCTGCGTGTTCGCCATGGGCGCGGGCATCGTGCAGATCAATGTGCATATCAACGCCTGGAGCAAGCGCTTCTACGACACCCTGGCCACCTTCGATGGCCACGCCCTGTTGGCGCTGATGGGCGACTACGCCCTGGCCATCGGCGTTCTGGTGCTGCTGATCGTGGCCAAGGACTGGCTGATCAAGGCCCTGATCCTGCGCTGGCGCCAGCACCTCAACGATCACCTGCTCGAACACTGGCTGGGCGAGCAGCGCTACTACCGTCTGGGCCTGAACGGCGAGCCGGATCACCCCGACCAGCGGATCGCCGAAGACGCCTACCTGCTGGCCGATAAAAGCGTCGATCTGGTCACCTCGCTGTTTATCAACAGCCTGCAAATCG
This sequence comes from Pseudomonas sp., assembly GCA_036835505.1. Taxonomy (GTDB): domain Bacteria; phylum Pseudomonadota; class Gammaproteobacteria; order Pseudomonadales; family Pseudomonadaceae; genus Aquipseudomonas. The sequence continues at coordinate 1,757 of DAITLT010000047.1, read as the reverse complement.
GCGCCTTCATCAGCATCCTCTGGCAGCTCTCCGGCACCCAGACCTTCAGCCTTGGCGCCTACCAGATAACCCTCGATGGCTACCTGGTCTGGGCTGCCGTCATCTACACCCTGCTCGGCAGCCTGCTCAGCCACTGGCTGGGCCGGCCGCTACACGGGCTGAACTATGCACGCCAGCATCGCGAGGCCGCCCTGCGCGCCGACCTGCTGCGCACCCGCGAGCACGCCGAGCAAATCGCCCTGTATGCCGGCAGCGCGGCCGAGCGGCAGCGCCTGGACGGGCGCTTCAAGGCGATTGCCGAGAACTGGCAGGCACTGATGCGCCGCGAGTTGAAGCTGGGCATATTCAGCGCCGGTTACAACCGCATCAGCAACATAGTGCCGGTGTTTGTCGCCCTGCCGGCATTCCTGGCCAAGACCATCACCCTGGGCGGATTGATGCAAATCCGCAGCGCCTTCGCCGCCGTGCAGGGTTCGCTGAGCTGGTTTATCAATGCCTACCCGATGCTAGCCCAGTGGAGCGCCACCGTGCAGCGCCTCGGCCAGTTCCAACAGGCCATGACCCGTCTGCCGCCGGTCAGCCTGAACCACGGCCAGACCCTGAGCATCCGTGCTCTGGAGGTGCTGCGCGCCGATGGCCAGACGCTGCTCCGCGGCCTGACCCTGGAGGCCCGCCCCGGCCAATGGCTGCGTCTGGCCGGCGCCAGCGGCCTGGGCAAAACCACCCTGCTGCGCACCCTGATGGGCCTCTGGCCCCATCATCGCGGCAGTTGGCAACTGCCCGGCGGGCGCAGCCTGCTGTTGCCGCAGCACGCCTATGTCGCCACGGATCGCCTGGATCGCCTGCTCGCCTACCCGGCGCTGCAGGTTCCCAGCCAGGCCGCCTTGCTTGAGGCATTGGCCGATGTCGGCCTGGGCCATCTGGCGAGCGAACTGCAGCACGAAGCCGAATGGGCACGCCGGCTCAGCGGCGGCGAGCAACAACGCCTGGCCCTGGCCCGCGCCCTGCTCTATCGGCCACAAACCCTGTACCTCGACGAGGCCACCAGCCAGCTCGACGAACCCAGCGCCTGCGCCCTGCTCCGGCGCCTGCGCGAACGCCTGCCGCACTGCACCCTGATCGGCATCAGCCACCAACCCGCCGTGCAGCGCCTGTTCGAACAGCGCATCGACCTATCAACCTGCGGCAACGCCCAGCTCAGCGTTACGCCATAACCTGGGTCACGAGCCCAAAAGCCCATGCCCGAGTGACCTGTTGCACGGCACTTTTGTAGGGTGGGTTAGGCGCGCACCACGGCCTGCCAACCACGCAAAACCCAACCGCGCCGTAACCCACCATGGCGCTCGACCGGCAAGCCGCATGGTGGGTTACGCGGCGCCGGGCTTGCGTGGTGATGCAAGCAATCAGCGCCCACGCCGCTAACCCACCCTACGAATTATCACGCCCCAGACATTGCCCGGCCCACAGGCCTCAACAGATAACAGGTACAGAGCCAAAAAAAACCCGGCGCGAGGCCGGGTAAAGGTGCGGGTTTAGCAAACGTCAGGGCATGCCGAGGAAGTTCGGCAGGGCCAGGGAAATCACCGGCACGTAGGTGATCAGGATCAGGAACAACAGCAGCAGCACCAGCCAGGGCATCGCCGCGCGCACGGTGGCGCCCAGGGGCATGCCGGTCACGGCCGAGGTGACGAACAGGTTGAGGCCCACCGGCGGGGTGATCAGGCCGATCTCCATGTTCACCACCATGATGATGCCCA
>DAITLT010000046.1:1297-14841 GCA_036835505.1 Pseudomonas sp. | reverse complement strand
CGTGTCGCCGCCGCCCGCGCCCTGATCGGCCAGCCCGAACTGGTGATCGCCGACGAGCCCACCTCGGCCCTGGACAGCGATGCCCGCGCGGCCTTCTTGCAGTTGCTGTTCGCCGAATGCCGGGCCGCCGGTTCCAGCCTGCTGTTTGTCAGCCACGACCAGAGCCTGGCGCCGCTGTTTGATCGCAGCCTGGCGCTGAGCGACCTCAACCGCGCCGCGCGCCCGTCGGAGTTCTGAGCATGTACCTGATCCGCCTGGCCCTGGCCAGCCTGGCCAACCGCCGTTTTACCGCCTGGCTGACGGTGTTCGCCATCGCCCTGTCGGTGTGCCTGCTGCTGGCCGTGGAGCGCATCCGCACGGAAACCCGCAGCAGCTTTGCCAGCACCATCAGCGGCACCGACCTGATCGTCGGCGCCCGCTCCGGTTCGATCAACCTGCTGCTGTATTCGGTGTTTCGCCTGGGCAATGCCACCAACAACATCCGCTGGGACAGCTTCGAAACGCTTGCCGGCGACCGCAAAGTCAAATGGGCGATTCCCATCTCGCTGGGCGACTCGCACCGTGGCTACCGGGTGATGGGCACCAGCAACGCCTACTTCGAGCATTATCAATACGGCCGCGGCCAGGCCCTGCAACTGGCTCAAGGCCAGATCCTCAGCGATGACCCCTTTGCCGTGGTGCTCGGCGCCGAAGTGGCCGAGGCCCTGCACTATCAACTGGGTCAGCAGTTGGTGCTGGCCCATGGCGTGGCCAGCATCAGCCTGAGCAAGCACGACGACAAACCCTTCCGCGTGGTCGGCATCCTCAAGCGCACCGGCACCCCGGTCGATCGCACCCTGCATATCAGCCTGCAAGGCATGCAGGCGCTGCACATCGACTGGCAGAACGGCGTGCCCGCCCAAGGTAAAGCGCGGATCAGCGCCGAGCAGGCGCGCGGCATGGACCTGCAGCCGCAAGCCATCACCGCGATCATGCTGGGCCTGCACAGCAAGATCGCCACCTTCAGCGTGCAACGGCAAATCAATGAGTTTCGCGGCGAGCCGCTGCTGGCCATTCTCCCCGGCGTGGCCCTGCAGGAGCTGTGGAGCCTGATGGGCAGCGCGGAGAAGGCCCTGTTTGTGGTCTCGCTGTTTGTGGTGCTGACCGGTTTGATCGGCATGCTCACGGCGATCCTCACCAGCCTCAACGAACGCCGCCGGGAAATGGCCATTCTGCGCTCGGTGGGCGCCCGGCCCTGGCATATCGCCAGCCTGCTGATGGTCGAAGCCTTCGCCCTGGCCCTGGCCGGGGTGCTGCTGGGCCTGGCGCTGCTGTACCTGGGCATCGCCCTGGCCCAGGGTTATGTACAGGCCAACTACGGCCTGTTCCTGCCGCTGGCCCTGCCGAGTCGCTATGAGTGGACCCTGCTTGGCGCTATTCTGGCCGCCGCCCTGCTGATGGGCGCGCTTCCGGCCTGGCGGGCTTATCGTCAGTCGCTGGCCGATGGTCTGTCGATCCGCCTGTGAGAACTCATTGATGCTGCGTGTACTGCTTGCTCTTGGCTTAATCGTCGCCCTGCCCCTGTGGGCGGCAGAACCGCGGGAGCTGACCTGGTTGGAAATGCTTCCCGCCGATACCGCGCCCGCCGCACCACCGGCCGCCCTGCACGACTTGTCGAAACTGGCTGACGCCCTGGCCGCCGAATCCGGCCCTGCGGCCAGTCAGCAGTCCGTGGCCGCCCCGGTGGTCGAGGCGCTGGACGGCCAACAGGTCAAACTGCCCGGCTATATAGTGCCGCTCAATGTCAGCGAAGAAGGCCGGGTAACCGAGTTCCTGCTGGTGCCCTACTACGGCGCCTGCATCCATGTGCCGCCACCGCCGCCGAACCAGATCGTGCATGTGAAAACCGAACTGGGCGTATTGATGGACAACCTCTACCAGCCGTTCTGGATCGAAGGCCCGCTGCGGGTCGAGAACACCAGCACCGAACTGGCCGAAGCCGGCTACCAGATGGCCGCCAGCAAGATTTACCCCTACGAAATTACGGATAACTGAAGGCCCTGCGACAAAACGCCCGATAAGACCTTGTGCGCAATCAAGATTCCATTGAGCTGGGTCAAGATCGCCGAAGCCCCAGTCCCTACCATTGAGTACAGCCAACACACGCTTATAACTCGATGGAGTCCACCCCATGCGTAATTCGATTCTTGCCGCATCCCTGCTCGCCCTCGCCGTGGCCAGCCCTGCCGCCCTCGCCCACAAAGAAGGCGACATCATTGTGCGCGCCGGTGCTATCACCGTTGATCCGCACGAAGACAGCGGAGAAATTAATGTTGGCGGCGTACCGCAAGGCGGAACCAAAGCCACCCTGGACAGCGACACTCAACTGGGCCTGAACTTCGCCTATATGCTCACCGACCACGTCGGCATCGAACTGCTGGCTGCTACGCCATTCAGCCATGATGTCGGCACTAAAGGTTTGGGCGGTCTCAAGCTCGGCTCGATCAAACACCTGCCGCCAACCCTGAGCGCCGTTTACTACCCAATGGAAAGCGGCTCGGTGTTCCAGCCCTATGTCGGCCTGGGCCTGAACTACACCTGGTTCTTCGACACCGAACTGACCAGTGAGGCCGAAGGCCAGGGTTTCAACGGTCTGGACATGGATGACTCCTGGGGCCTGGCCTATCAGGTCGGCGCCGACTATATGTTGACCGACAACCTGATGCTGAACGCCCAGGTGCGCTATATCGACATCGACACCACCGGCACGACCTACGCAGGCCCTACCAAGGTAGAAGTTGATGTGGATGTCGATCCCTTCGTTTACATGGTTGGCCTCGGCTACAAGTTCTAAGCAACACCCAAAAGCCGACCTCAGGGTCTAATGCCGTTCACTTAAGCCAAGTGAACGGCATTTTTGTAGCCCGGATGCAATCCGGGGCGCGGGTTATCCTGCCAATTCCTTCCCGGATTTCATCCGGGCTACCTCTGCCGCGCCTTAAGTGAACAGCATTAACCTCAGGGTCGGCTTTTTGCTGCCTGCGGGTTACCCAAACAAACAAGGCGCCCATAGGCGCCTTGTTGCTTTGCCGTGCAGAACTACAGCCCCAACAAGCGCGCCAGGCCAGTGGCCATGGGCGTCGGCTCGGGGAAGGTGAAGCGCTGCAGCAGCCGCTGATTGTTGGCCCGCGAATGGCGAATATCGCCTGCCCGTGCGGCCACATGCTTGACTGCCGGCAAGCCGCCCAGCAGGCCGCCGAGTTCATCCAGCAACTGCTTGAGGCTGGTCGCCCGATTCAGGCCGACATTCACCGCCCCCGGCTCAACGCTGGACTGCTCCAGGGCTTGCATAAGCACGGCGACCAGATCGCCGACATAGACGAAATCGCGGGTCTGCTCGCCATCGCCGAAGACCGTGATCGGCAGGCCCTGCTGCGCCCGCTCGGCGAAGATGCTGATCACCCCCGAGTACGGCGAGGACGGGTCCTGGCGCGGTCCGAAGATATTGAAGAAGCGCAACACCACCGGCTCCAGCGCATGCTGGCGACGGTAAAAGTCCAGGTATTGCTCGCTGGCCAGCTTGTCCACGGCATACGGCGTCAGCGGCGCCTTGGGCGTGTCTTCATCGATGGCCTGGCCCTCGCCGTTGTTGCCATACACCGCCGCACTGGAGGCGAACAGCACGCGCTTGACCCCGTGCATGCGCATGGCTTCGCAGACATTCAGGGTGCCGATAAAGTTGCTCTGATGGGTGCTTACCGGATCATCCACCGAGGCCTGCACCGAGGCCACCGCGGCCAGATGCACCACCGCCCGGCAGCCAGCCATGCAGCGCTGCAGCAGCGCGGCGTCGGCGACGTCGCCCTCGATCAGTTCGATGCGTTCGTGTTGCAGGGGCAAGTTGGCCCGCTTGCCGGTCGACAGGTTATCCAGCACCCGCACGCGGTAGCCTTTGTCCAGCAAGGCATCGGCCAGGTGCGAGCCAATAAAACCGGCGCCGCCGGTGAGCAAAACAGAAGAGTCAGACATGTCGGTAATAACGGTCCAGTAACTGCGGCAAGCCCGTGCGCCAGGCGCGTGGCTTGACCCCAAAGGTGTGCAGGATTTTCTTGCAGGTCAGCACCGCATGTTGCGGCTCATCGGCCACATCCGGGCGCGCGGCATGGGCCTGGGCCTTGATCTCGTCGAGCAGCAGGCCGCGGAACGCCCGCGCCTCGCTCAACACGGCCTGGCCGAGGGCCAGCGCGGTGGTCGCCTCCTGGCCGCCGTAGTGATAGGTACCCCACAAGGGCGCCTGGCAGTCCAGTTGCTTCAACACCGCCAGAATCACCCGAGCGGCATCGTCCACTGGCGTCGGGTTGCCACGCCGGTCGTCGGCCAGCAGCAACTCGGCCTGGGCTTCGCTGCGCCGCAGAAAACGCCCAAGCAGGCCTTCGGCACTGTCATCAAGCAGCCAGCCGAAACGCAACAGGACATGCCGCGGGCAGGTCGCGCGCACGCTTTGCTCGATACGCCAGAGGGCCTGGCCGCGCACGCCCAGGGGCAGCGGCTCGTCTTTTTCGCTGTAGGCGGTGGCACGGGCGCCATCGAACACCCGATAACTGGAGGGCTGCAGCAAGACAATGGCGTGATGCTGGCAGAGTTCGGCCAGGCGCTCGACGGCCCGTTCCTGGGCCGCAAAGCGGGCACTGCAGGCCGTGGCGGCCTGGAACCAGTCGTAGTAGTAGGCCAGGTTGATCAGCGCATCGGGGCGGGTGTCATCAATCAGCTGGGTCAGGCTGGGCGCATCCCAGCCACCCTCCGGCGGGCGTGGGGCGAGGAAGCAGATGTCTTCCTCGGCGCCCTGGCGCACCAGCGCATGACCCAGGGCATTGCCCCCGCCCAGCAATAACAAGCGCATTTGCATGATTGACTAGAACACCCGACAGACCAGAAGACGCCCCCGCCAGGCAGCGGGGGAAAGGGCCCATTCTGCGGGTTTCGCGCAAGCGCGTCACTAGGGTCTGTTCCCGTTTCATTCGCGGCCGCAACGGAACGCCAACCACCGCCAACGCCTTACTGGGTGCCCTTACGGCGCAGGCTGGCCGGGGTGAAGTAGCTCTCCGGTGGCGCGGCGAGGAGGAACTGGCGCGGCGCCTGCTCGTTGTTGCGCAGGCCCAGGGCCGAATAACTGCGCGCGATCAGGTCATGGAACACCAGGTTGACCGGGGCAAGGGTGGCCGCCTCGTAGGCATTCTTGGTGAACGCCAGGTTGACGTGCCAAAGCTCGCCGCGGGCGTCCTGGTTCTCCACGATCAGCGCCTGCCAGCTGTCCTCGTCCAGGTAGAAGCGGCGCTTGACGTGAACGTGGCGCTTGCCCGGCCGCAAGGTGGCCTGCACCACCCAGACCCGATGCATTTCCCAGCGGGTCAGGTCCGGGTTGAGGTGCCCTGGCTTGAGCAACTCATCCAGCGGGCGCCCCGGCTGCTCCATGGCGTAGTTGTGATAGGGCACCAGCAGGGCCTGTTTGCCGAGCAGTTGCCAGTCGTAGCGGTCGGTGGCGCCGTTGTACATGTCGGTGTCGTCGGCGTAGATGCCATCGATCGGCGTGTCATAGGCCAGGGTCGGCGCGCGGCGCACCCGGCGTTGGCCGGGGTTGTAGATCCACGCCGAGCGCGGCTCGGCCACCTGATCGATCGGCTCATGCACCAGCAAGCCACGGCCGGCATCGCGCGAGGGCGGCAGCAGTTCGCTGGCATAGGCGTAGAGCCGGTTGTCCAGGCTGGCGGCCGACTTCTGCGGGTTGTAGTAGTTGGACAGCAACTGGATGCGCTCACGCAGGATCGAGTAACTGCCGCTGCCGGTGACCTGGGCGGTGACGGCGACCTCATCGATATAGCGCCCTTGCCAGCGGGCAATGTGGTTCCAGATCGCCTCGCGGCCATCGGCCGGCAGCGGGAAGGGAATCCCCGCATAGGCATTGCTCAGGCCGTTGCCGCCTTCGGCCAGGGTCGCCTGCTCGGCATTGCGCCGGGTGTTGGCATACACCTGGGCCGGCGCGGCAAAGCTGCGATGGCTGGGATAAACCGGCACCTTGAAGCTCTGCGGATAGGCCTTGAGCAGGGCCACCACGCCAGGGCTGAGATGGGCCAGGTCGGCGCCCATGGTTTGCGCATCGATCACCCGCAACGGCCGCTCGGCGGCGAAGGGGTCGACATGAAAACTGCCCGGCCCGGCATAACCGGCCGGTGCCTGGCTCAGGCCGCCATCCCAGGCCGGAATGCCCAGCGCCGGATCGCCCTGGCGCTCGCCCCCAAAGGGCGTCAGCGGGCCATCCAGCTGCGCCGCCTGGCTGGCACTGACCTTGGCCTGGGCCGCCAACGGCAGGGCCAGACAGAGCAGGACACTGACATGCAAAAAGGTTCTAGTCATGGTGCTTCTCGCGATCAAAAGGAATAGGAGACATTCAGTGCGACGTGGTCGCGATCAATCAGCGCGTTGTCCTTGCGCGCGCCCCAGAACGAGGTGTAGCCAAGCTTGCCGGCCAGCTTCTGGCCGTATTTGGCCCCCAGTTCGAGGGTGGCGGACTTGCGCCCCTGGATGAAGTTCTCGTTGAGCGCAGGCGAGGTACCGGCAACGTCCTGGCGCCAGGTGATGGCCGGCAACAGGTCGAGGTTCGGCTGCACATCCTGGATCAGGCCGGAGATGTTCAGCGTGTAGCCCCAGGCGAAACTGTCCAGATAGGCGTAGTTGGGCGTGTCCAGCAGGCTGCCAGGGGCATGGTTGAAGGCCGCCTCGCCCAGCACCAGCAGGTCATCCAGGCCGAGCCGCGGGCCGAAGCTGTGGATCGCCGAGAGCGAGCCGGTGTACAGCTCGTGGCGCCGGTACAGATCGATGCTGGAGCGCGGGTCATTGGCCGACGCATCGCCGAACTCGCCCAGATCGATGCCCGCCCCGCTCGCCCCGCCAGCGCCCAGGGCGGCACCGGCGAGGGTTTCCAGCTCATAGATCATCGACGGTTCCAGCGGCGCGTTGGGCCGGTAGGTCAGCTCGCCGGCCACACTGGTGTCGCCCAGAGTGGCCGAAGCGCTGAGGCCGAACAGGCGGATGTCCTCGGGGTAGATGAAGTCGTAGTAGGTGCTGTCGAGCAGGGCCATGCCATCGGTCAGGGCAACCAATGCCGGATCGCCGAGCATTCCAGCCAGGCCGCAGAGGTCGGCGAAGTTGCCGCCGGTGCCCGCCGAGCAGGCAAACGACTGGCCCTTCTGGATGCGCAGGAACGGCACCTTGCTGTGGTAGTTGAGGTAATACAGGCTGAACTCGCTGTTGTTCCACTCCTCCACCAGGTAGCGCAGGGCCATACCGAACTGGCCATCGTCGCGGGCGTCGTGCTCGCGGCCGTAACGCGCGCCGGCCACAATGCCATCCTCGCCATTCAGCCCCGGCACCAGCTCGGCCGGCAGACCAAGCTGCGCCAACTGCTCGCGCAGGTCGACCAGCACGCCGTTGCTGCCCTTGCCAAAGTAATCCTGGTTATTCAGGAAGGCGCCGGTGGGAATCAGCTCGTGGCCTTGAAACTCCAGGCCGTAGAAGGCCTCCAGGCTGAGCTGATCGGTGAGGCCGAGCTGACCGGAGAGCATATTGGTCGGCAACAGCGCGTCCTTGAAGCTGGCGTTGGGCAGCACCACCCGGCCGATGTCCACCGGGTTGATCACGTTGAGGCCATCGGCGTAGTAAATGCCCTCGCCCCAGTTGATCACCTGGCGCCCCAGGCGCAGGCTGACTGGCATCTCGCCGAGATAGCGGTTGGTGTAGAGATAGGCATCGAGCAGGCGCGCCCGGTGGCCGGCGCGGTTCTCCAGGTCGGAGGAGAAGCGCTCATCGCTGTCGCCGTTGTGGCTGGCGAACGCCTCGCCGCTGGGGCCGTGGTCCATGATCTGGGTGTCGTACCAGGCGGTGCCGCGCACGAACAAGCCATCCTGATCGGTGCGCACATGCAGCTCCGAGGTCAGCTTGAACTCGTTGGCGACCCGCCCACGGTCGTAGTACTCGCTGCCATCATTGTTGTTGGCAAAGATATTTTGCCCGTCACGCTGAATCCGCTCGGGCGCCGTGGTGCGGTACACCGTGGTGTACTCGGCGACGCTTTCCAGCGACGTGCTCACCTGCGGCCCGGTATCGAGTTGAAATGCCTGCAGCTGCGTGCCCCACAGCCCCAGTCCTATTGCCAATGCCATCTTGCTTTTGTTGTATGACATATGCCCTCCTGAGTTCAGTTGAAATTAACGGCAACAAAAAAAACGGCATGGGGCCAAAACGGACAAAAAAGACGGCCCAAGAGGCCTGTCACAGGGCCCCATACAGTCACCCCGCAGGATTTGCGGCACACTGCGCTCGCCAATCGCTGCAGTCAGGGGAGCCATTCGCCATGAAGCCCATCGTCGATCCGCGCTATTCGGAGGCCTCGGCATCGCCGCAGATCTCACGTTTTCTGCTGCAGCATGCGCGGGCCTGCGGCCACGACCCGACCTTGCTGTGCCGCGGTCTGGGCTTTGCCCCGGAGGATTTGCAACAGCCGGATTACCGCCTGTCCTTCCGCCAGAGCTACCAACTGGTGCGCCGCGCGCAACAACTGCTGGGCGACAGCGCCCTGGGCCTGACCGTTGGCGAGCGCCAGACGCCGGTCTCCTGGGGGTTGGTGGGGCTGGCCATGCTGGCCTGTGCCGACCTGGGCGCGGCCCTGCAGTTGGCCCTGCGCTACCAGTGGCATATCGGCAGCCTGCTCGACTACCACTCCGAGTTGCACGGCGACCAGGTGCGGTTTTGCGCCACGCCGCGCTTCTTCGACCCCGAGGTGGCGGTGTTTTACCTGGAGGAGGCCTTCGCCAGCAGCCTGTCGATCGTGCGTTTTCTCACCGGCCAGAGCCTGGTGCCCAGCCGCATCGAACTGCAACATGGCTGCCCGGCCCACGCCCAGCGCTATGCCGAGCTGTTCCGCTGCCCGCTGCAGTTCGCCAGCGAATCCAACCTGATGGAATTTCCGGCCAGTTGGCTAACCCTGCCGCTGCCCACCCGCGACGACTATGTGGTGGCCGAGATCTGCCTGCTGCTGGACAGCAGCACCCGCCAGGATCAGGGGCTTAGCGACCTGATCGAGACCATTGAGCGGGAGGTGCGCAAGAGCCTCGGCACGCCGCCATCGCTGAGCCAGTTGGCCAGCCAGTTGAACCTGAGCGAGCGCACCCTGCGCCGGCGCATCGAGGAGGCGGGCCTGAGTTACCACGGCATCGTCGATGCCCTGCGCCGGGCGCGCGCCCTGCAATTGCTTGGCCAGCGCGACAACCGGCTGATCGACGTAGCCTGCGCCACCGGCTTCAGCGACGTGCGCAACTTCCGCCGCGCCTTCAAGCGCTGGACCGGAGTGACCCCACGCACGGCTCGCCAGCGTATCGCTCAGGACGTATAGACCGGCCAGCGCTCGACAATCCGCCCGCCGCGCACGGCCAGCAAATCACCAAACTGCAGCAGCACCGACTCGCTCTGGGTCGGCCGCAGAAACACCTGATCGTCAACCTCCAGCCCCACCGCCGGCGAGCCGTTGAGCAGCTCCTGGTTGGAACTGCGGCCGTACAGGCCACTCAGTTGCAGCCCGGCCGGCGACAGCAGATCGGCCTGCCAGTTGCCGCCATAGATAAACAGGGTCTCGCGCCGGTTGACGTCCCACCAGGACAGCAGTTGCGACTTCTCATCCAGCGCCGGAATGCGCAGCGCCCCGGTGCGCTTGAGCACCGGCGTGGCGATATACACCGCCGGCACATGCGCGGCCAGCGACGGCAGGTCGTAATGGCTGGGCTTGAGCAGGCCGGTGCCAATCGCCACCTCGTTGCTCAACGTCTCCTGGGCATGGGCCTGATAGCTCGGGCTGCCGGCGGTATTCAGGGTCAGCTGGTCGTGCCACAGGGCCGCGAAGTGCTGGCGGGTAAAGTCCACATGGCCCTGGTACAGCGCCAGCACCTTGGCCAGCAGTTCGTCCTGGCTGCCGAGCAGGGCCGGCAGGTTCATCCCGACGAACGGGTCGTAGCCCATAAAGCCGGCAAACTCCAGGTGCTGCGGGTTGGCCGCGATCAATTGCAGCAATTGCCCGAGCACCTGCTGATCGCCCACCCCGCCGCGGTGCAGGCCGACATCCAGTTCGATATTGATGCGCAAGCGGGTGCCCAGCCCCTGGGCCAGGGCCAGGTATTGGTGCAGGCGCGCCGGCGTATCAATCAGCCACTGCAGTTGCCGGGCCGGCTCGAAGGGGCCGCGATGGGTCTGGTAAAACAGCTGCGCCGAACGCACCGGCAAGGGCTTGCCGAGCAGAATGTCGGCCTCGGGAAACCGCCGCGCATCCTCATTGAGGAACGGCTGATGAAAGGACATCAGCCGCCGGGTGGCCAGGCGCTCGCCGATGTAGCGCAACAGCTCGGGGGCCGGCAGGGACTTTTCCACCAGGCGCACCTGCTTGCCGCTGCGCGCGAGGAACTGGCGCACCACCTCGATATTGTGGTCGAGGCGATCGAGGTCGATCAGCAGCGCCGGGCGCATCGGCCCATGGCGCTGCAACTCGCGGTTGAGTGCCTGGAAGTAGGCGTCGTGGGGCGCCCCAAGGTCCCGCGGGCGCAGCCAGGCGCCTGCCAGCACGCCGCCCACCCCCAGCCCCGCCAGCAGCAATGTACGTCGTTTCATCACAACTCCTCCGCGCCTTGGCGGTTTTGCCCGTGTCTCAGGCCAGGCCAAACAGCCCGGCCAGGTGCGCGTTGACCAAGCGCCCATGCGGGTCCAGGGCCTGGCGTAGCTCGCTGAAGGCCTGCCAGCGCGGGTACAACGCCTGCAACTGGCGCGCCCCCAGGCTGTGCAACTTGCCCCAATGCGGGCGGCCCTGGTACTTCCAGAAAATCGGCTCGATGGCGGCGAAGAAGTTGTGGTGATCCATCGTGTAGTGCTGATGCACCGAGATCGCACAACTGTCGCGCCCCTCAAACATGCTCAGGGGAATGTCGTCGGCCTTGACGTAGCGGTACTCGATGGGAAACCAGGTGCGCAGATTGCCGTCGGCGATGCGCTTGAGGATCTCGCGCAGGCAGGCCGGGCCGTGCTCGGCCGGCACCGAATACTCCATCTCGTTGAAGCGCACGTTGCGCACATTGGCGAAGATTTCATGGGCATCGCCCACCCGCTCCTCGAAGCTGGCCAGGTGGCGCAGGTTGTTCAGCAGCGTGCGGCGCAGCTCGGGATAATCGCTGAGGTGTTTGTCCAGGCCCTCGATCAGGTCGATAAAGCCGTTGCCACCCTCCTCGTCCGCCGGCAGCGGCGGCGTGCTGGGCTCCTCGGTCTCGTTCAGGGCGATCGCCAAGGCATAGTCGGAATGGGTGACCACCAGCATTTCCCAGTGCTGGTTAGCGCGCTTGAGGTTGTCGACGTCCTCCAGCAACTCTTCGGTGCGGGCCAGCCACTGGCGCTCGCGCAAGCGATAGGCCGCACGGTTCTGCAGGCGCACACGGGTGACCACGCCGAGGGCGCCCAGCGACACCCGCGCGGCGTCGAACAACTCGGGGTTGTGCTCACGGCTGCAATCGAGCACCTCACCGGCGGCGCTGACCAGTTGCAGGCCACAGACCTGGGCGGAATAGGAGCCGAAACCGATGCCGGTGCCATGGGTCGAGGTGGCGATCGCCCCGGCCAGGGTCTGGTAATCGATGTCGGCCATATTGACCAGCGCCTGACCGACCGCCTGCAAGGGCGCGCCCATCTGCGCCATCGGCGTGCCGCCGCCGAACTCGGCCTGCAGGGTCTGGGCATCATGCCCAAGCAAACCGGAGAAGTGACTCAGCGACAGCAGGGTGCCATCGGTCGGCACCAGCGCACTGAAGGAATGCCCGGAGCCGACCGGGCGGATCTTGCCCGGCGCCTGGCGCAGCACCTGCACCAGCTCATCCAGATTTTGCGGAGCCAGGCGCTGCAACGGCAGGCAACTCTGCGCCCCCGACCAATTGCGCCAGGGCAGTACCGGCGCACTGGCCGGCGCCGCCCACAGGGCGCGCCCCGGCAGACTCAACAGCGCACCGAGGACACTGGCCCGCTGCAACAATTGACGACGAGAAAAGACCTGCGACATATCAGTGACCCTCCATCGGCCTGGGGCTGGCGGCCATAAACTCGATCAAGGCGAGCAACTCATCCTGCCCACAATGCATGCACTGGCCCATCGGCGGCATGCCCTGAAAACCATTGATGGTGTTGCTCAGCAGGCTGTCCTGGCCCTTCGCCAGGCGTGGCGCCCAGGCCGCGGCATCGCCGCTCAGCGGCGCGCCGGCCGCGGGATTGGCATGGCACTGCTGACAACTGCCGACATACAGTTGCGCCAACGCCGGGTCCGCCGGCAGTAACTGGGCCGCGCTCGGACGGGCCGGCAGATCCGCCTCCTCGGCACAGCCACCGAGCAGCGCACACACCCCCAGAATGGCCACTCGGCTGCGCCAATCCTTGCCCCACAGTGCCTGCATAGCCCCTCCCCAACCGCGCGTGATCTTGATGTTGCCCACACTAGAGCAGTCCCCGACCACGCATGAGGGCCAAAACGGCCAGCAAAGAGCCGGAAAACGGACAAAGCTCAGCCACAGCCGAAAAGCGCGGACGGATAGCGCGCAAAAAAAACGCCGCCCTATCAGGGGCGGCGTTTTTTGCGGCGCGGCAACGGCTATCGATCAGAACGGAATATCGTCATCGAAGCTGTCGTAATCCGGCGCCGGCTGGGCGGCCGGTTGTGGGGCCGGGCGGGCTTCACGGGGTGCTTGCTGTTGCGCCTCGCGTTGCGGCGCCGGGCGCTGCTGACGCGGGGCGGAGTCGCCACCCTCGTTGTTGTTGCGACCACCGAGCAACTGCATGGTGCCCTGCATATCGACGATGATTTCCGTGGTGTAACGCTTGATGCCGTCTTTTTCCCACTCGCGGGTCTGCAGCTTGCCTTCGATATACACCTGCGAGCCCTTGCGCAGGTACTCGCCGGCAATCTCGGCAACCTTGCCGAACATGGCCACGCGGTGCCATTCGGTCTTCTCGACCTTCTGCCCGGTTTGCTTGTCAGTCCACTGCTCGCTGGTAGCCAGGCTCAGGTTGGTGACCGCATTGCCGTTGGGCATGTAACGAACTTCCGGATCCTGACCACAGGTTCCGACCAAAATGACTTTGTTAACCCCACGGGCCATATCGCTCTCCTAGGCTGCCGTGCGTGCCGCCGCCTGCTCGATGAGGCGGTCAAGGGACGCACGGTCCAATAGTTCAGTATCCACTTTGATATAGACGGCCGCTTCGTCGACCACCATGACGGCGTCGGTCACGCCCGATAGCGCCTTAAGACGTTCGACCAGCCCGCCATCGCCCGCCGCGGCAGGCGTCAACGGCAGGCGCAGACTGGTCACATACGGCGGTTCGCGCATAGTAACAGCAAACCCCAGCCACAGGGCACAGAGCCCCGCGCAGCCGACAAACACCCAGCCCAGCCCACCCGCCTGGAACAACCAGCCGCCGAAAATCCCGCCCACGGC
>DAITLT010000046.1:0-1287 GCA_036835505.1 Pseudomonas sp. | reverse complement strand
ACGGCGGCACCGAGAAACTGGCTGGTGGAGTACACGCCCATCGCAGTGCCCTTGCCGCCCGCCGGAGCGACCTTGCTGATCAGCGACGGCAAGGAGGCCTCCAGCAGATTGAAGGCGGTGAAAAAGCCGATGGTGCCCAGCACCAGGGCGCGCAGGTTGTCGCCAAAGCCCCAGAAGAACAGCTCACAGAGCAGCAGCACGCTGACCGCACCGAGCAGCACACGTTTCATCTGGCGCTGTTTCTCGCCGTAGATGATGAACGGAATCATGGCGAAGAAGCCCACCAGCAGGGCCGTCAGGTAGACCCACCAGTGCTCCTCCTTGGGCAAGCCGCCGTGCTCCACCAGCGCCAGCGGCAAGGCGACGAAGCTGGCCATGAGGACCGCGTGCAACACGAAAATACCCAGGTCCAGGCGCAACAGATCGGCATGCCGCAAGGTCGCGCCCAACGCTTGCTTGGCCACCCCCGACTCGCGGTGCTGCAACTGTGTACTCGCGCGCGGCACCAGCAGGGCGACGATCAACAGCCCGACGATGGCCATGGCCGCCGTGGCGAGAAACAGCCCGGACAAACCGTAGGCGCGGGTCAGCAACGGGCCGACCACCATGGCCACGGCGAACGACAGGCCGATGCTCATGCCGATCATGGCCATGGCCTTGGTCCGGTGCTGCTCGCGGGTCAGGTCCGAGAGCAGCGCCATCACCGCCGCCGAGATCGCCCCAGCGCCCTGCAGCACGCGACCGGCGATCACCCCCCAGATCGAGTCGGCCGTCGCGGCAAGTACGGCACCAGCGGCAAAAATCAGCAAGCCGAGATAAATCACCGGCAAGCGGCCAATGCGGTCGGACAAGATGCCAAACGGAATCTGCAAGAGCGCCTGAGTCAGGCCATAGGCACCGATGGCCAGGCCAATCAGTGCCGGCGTGGCGCCCTGCAGGTCCATGCCATAGGTCGCCAACACCGGCAAAACCATAAACATGCCCAGCATGCGAAAGGCAAACACCAGGGCCAGCCCGCCGGCCGCGCGGGTTTCGCCAGCGCTCATGCGCCCACTGTGCGGATCGTGCATCAACAAGCCCTCAGTTAACCGGCGGCGATTCTATCAGCGCTGCCGCCTCCATCACAGGCGTGATGCTTTGCCGCTGTGCGGCTGCGCGCCGTATACTCGGCGGTTTCCGCACGCCCTGCGAGGCCGCTGTTGGTGGACAAGATTCTGATTCGTGGGGCACGTACCCATAACCTGAAAAACATCGACCTGACCCTGCCGCGCGACAAGCTGATCGTGA
>DAITLT010000045.1:0-15231 GCA_036835505.1 Pseudomonas sp. | reverse complement strand
CGCCGCCAGTGAAATCGCCCAGATCAAGGTGGTGGCGCCGAATGTGGCGCTCAAGGTGATCGACCGCGCGATCCAGATCCACGGCGGCGCTGGCGTCTCCAACGATTTCCCGCTGGCCTATATGTACGCCATGCAGCGCACCCTGCGCCTGGCCGACGGCCCGGACGAAGTGCATCGCATGGCCATCGGCAAGTACGAGATCGGTAAGTACGTATCGAAAGAAGTGATAAAGACCCGTCGTTAAGCTTGCTTAGCGCGGCACATACCAAGGCCCGCAATTGCGGGCCTTGGGCGTTATAGCCTGGATAAGTTCGGCGCTCAGTGGCTGTATCGCTGGATTATTGGGGTAAAGGCACCTGAGGCGTAGCCCTTCTTTATGCACTGATTGAACTGTTCAAGAAACCAGCCCATTTTCAATGCTTTGGCAATCCCCATGTGCTTGCTGTCGCTCTTGAAGGGTACAGGCAGGGTAATGAAAGCGTCAGGCTGCAAGTCTGGCCAACTTTGGGCGAGTCGCCGAACATCGACACTGGAACCGAGCAGGATCGCATCAATGCGTTCACGCTGCAGCATGCCTAGGGCGCTGTCTGTGTTGTTGAAGCCGACGATTTGCAGGGTGCCGTTGGCTACGGCTTCGTCATATGCAGTGCCATAGCTGGTGCCAATGTTGGTGCCGATCAGCTTGCCTTCCAGGTCAGTGATGCGCTGGTAGGGCAACTCTCGACCTTTTTTCACCACCAGCACGATATGTTCGGTGAAGATTGGCTCGGAAAAATCAAATAGGGGCAGGCGCTCATCACTGACCGACAAGCCTATTACGCCGCCTTCGCCGCGTTCAGCCATGGTGTAGGCGCGCTTCCATGGCAGTAGTTGAATCTGGTAGGGCACCTGCATCTGGCTTAAGCAGTGTTTGCAGATGTCCACCACAATGCCCTTCGCTTCGCCATTTTGTTCGAAGTATTTTGGGAAGCCATCGTGACTGCCGAACACTCGGAACACTTCCGCCTGGGCGTTTTGCCCGCTAAACAGGACCAGTAGCAGGGCCATATACAGCAGTTTGCTATTGCGCATGACAGACGCTCAGATGGGCTGTGTGCGCTTAGCTTAGTTACTCGGCGTTGTTAATTGCAGCAATACCTGTGCGCAACGCCGATTTTTGCGCTAGCCACATCCAGATCAGTAAACCCAAACCTCAACCCGGCGGTTCTTGATTCGGCCATCGTCGGCATTGTTGCTGGCTACCGGCAGTTCGGCGCCGAGGCCGATAACCTCCTCAAACAGCACCTGTGACTTGCCCAGCTCCCGGCGCACGGCCATGGCCCGCAGCTTGGACAGCAACTGCGCCCGCTGCGGGTCGCTCTTGGGGTCGCCAAAGCCCACCAGTACCGCCTTATGGCTGAGTTTGTCCTGGCTGCGCAGGTACTCCAGCAAGCGCTCGACATCGCGCAGAGCCTTGTTGTCGAGGTTGGCACTGCCCGCCTGGAAGCGGAAGTTGATGGTCAGGCGGCGGGCCTGATTGGCCAGTTGCTGGTATTGCGCGGGCATGCTCGGGCTGGGTTTTACCTGCACGGCTTCTACGGTCTGGGCGATAAAGCCGGTTTTTTCGACGATCGCCTGGCCCGCGCTGCTGTGGGCAAATTTCACCAGGGCCTGGGCCCAGGGATTGGACTCTTGCGGGGCGTTGTACAGAAACAGGCGGCGCGACAGGGGGTAGTCTTCGGTGGCGATCAGGGTGGTGGAGGGCAACATCGGCTGCGACTCACCATCGGCAATCGCCAGTGCCTTGGCCTGGCGAATATAGGGCAGACCAATAAAGCCGATGCCCTGCGGGTCCTGGCTGACCGCATCGGACAACTGCTCGCTGGACTCGAAACGCTGGCTACCAGGGGCCAGGCTTTTGCCGTGGCTGGTCAGCACCAGTTCCTTGAAGGTGTCGTAGGTACCGGAGTTGTCATCGCGGGCGTATAGATGAATCGGCCCGCCGCGCCCACCCAGGGCTTCCCAGGTTTTCACTTCGCCGGCAAAGACCTGGGCCAGTTGCACGCTGCTCAGGGCATTCAGGGGGTTTTGCGGGTGCAGGATCACCGCCAGGCCATCGATGGCGATCACCTGTTCGGCCGCCGGGCTGCTGAAGTCGCCCAGGGCGGCCAGGCTTTGGGCTTCGCTCGACTTGATCGGCCGGGACGAGGCGGCCAGGGCCGCCCGGCCTTCTTTCAGGGCCACAAAGCCGGTGCTCGAACCATGGGCGGCCACGTCGATACGCACCTGCTGGCCACGGGCATTGCGACCGAGCACCTGTTGCTCGTTGGCTTGGCCATTGCCTTCGATGCGTACATCGCTGAAGCCTTCCTGCACCAGCAAGCCCTTGATCAGGGCCGGACCGAGCTTGGCGCCGATGGTGTTGGACCCCTGAATCTGCAGGGCCGGGGTGTTATCTGCCGGCACCGGCAGCGCCGCAACTACGTGCCAGGGCAGGGCATAGCAGACAAACCCGAGAATCAGCAGGCCGCAGGTGCGGCTCCAGGTGTCGCGGTCGGTGGCGAGGGAATTGCGCAGCATGCGGGCATGCACCTTCTATGGCGGGAGTAAGTGCCGCGCAGAATAAGTCAGGAAGGTTGCCGAAAAATGACAGGCGCCTATTGGCTCAACTCCAGCCAGATCGGCGCATGGTCGGAGGGTTTGTCCATGCCGCGCAGGTCGTAATCCACTCCGGCGGCCTTGAGCCGCGGCTGCAGGGCGTGGCTGGCGAGGATCACGTCGATGCGCAGGCCGCGTTTGGGCTCGTCCTCGAAGCCGCGACTGCGGTAGTCGAACCAGCTGAAGCGGTCATTCACCTCGGGGTGCAGCTGCCGGAAGCTGTCGTGCAGGCCCCAATCCTTGAGGCGCTGCAGCCACTCGCGTTCTTCCGGCAGGAAGCTGCACTTGCCGGTGCGCAGCCAGCGCTTGGCGTTGTCGGCGCCGATGCCAATATCGCAGTCCTCGGGCGAGATATTGATGTCGCCCATCACGATCAGCGGCTGGCTTGGCTGGAACTGGCTTTCCAGCAGTTGTTGCAAGTCGGCGTAGAACTTGGCCTTGGCCGGGAACTTGGTCGGATGGTCACGGCTTTCGCCCTGGGGGAAGTAGCCGTTCATGATGGTGATCGGCTGGCCGTGCGCATCGGCAAAGGTGCCCCAGATAAACCGTCGCTGGGCCTCTTGATCATCGCCGGCAAAGCCCTTGTGCAGGCTCAGCGGCGCCTGGCGCGAGAGCAGGGCGACGCCGTAATGGCCCTTCTGGCCGTGGTAATGCACCTGATAACCCAGGGCTTGGATGTCGGCAAAGGGGAACTGCTCGTCGGCAACCTTGGTTTCCTGCAGGCCGATGACATCCGGCTGGTGCTTGTCGATCAGCGCGGCCAACTGATGGGGACGGGCGCGCAGGCCGTTGATATTGAACGAAACAATCTTCATGGGTGGAGCAGTCCTGGGCTTACGGGGCGGGGTTGGCGATCTTAGCAGTCTGAGGAGGCAAGCGTCGGGCGGACAGCCGCCTGGCGACGGCCAAGGTCGGCTGCTAACGTGGCACAAAGGCTTGCCAGGCTCGTCAGCCACGAGAATTTGTCGAGGAGGTCGCGAAGATGTCCGCTACGTCTGCCGAAGTGCGCATGCTCGATGCTGGCTACCAGCGCGAGGCCTGCTCGCTGCTCTACCACGCCTATCGCCATGAACCGACGTTTGCCTACTTGCTGGAGGCGACGCGCAGCGGTTTCGATTCGCGAGTGCGGGCCACGGTGCGTGAGTTGGTCAATCAGCATTTTGCCGAAGAGCTGCCAGCCATCGGCGTACTGATCAACGAGCGCCTGCTGGGCATCGCCCTGATCGCCCCGCCGCAGCGCTGCCTGGGCCTTGGCGAAAGCTGGAGCTGGCAACTGCGCATGCTGCTGGGCATCGGCTTGCGCTGTACCCGTCGCTATCTCGACTATCACGCCGCCGTGCAGACCGGCCTGCCGCCGGGGCCTTTCCATCGCCTGCCGTTGCTGGGCATACACCCGGAGTTCCAGGGCCAGCACCTTGGCGCACAGTTGCTCCAGGCCGTGCATGCCTGGTGCGCCGAGGATGACAGCTCCCAAGGGGTGGTGCTGGATACCGGCAATCCTCAGTACCTGGCGTTTTACCGGCGCCTGGGTTACCAGGAGATCGGCGCCGTGGCGGTGGGGTCGATTATCCAATACCTGCTGTTGCACGCCCATTCGCCGGTGCCGGCCAAGGCCCGTGCCTAAGCCATGTACCGATGGAAATAACTGCTCACGGATTAAGCCCCACCAACCGGGGTTTATTGATTTATAACGTGCTGACTCCCGCAACCGTCAAAATAAGGAACGCCCATGACTCAAGTTACCCTGCACGGCAACCCGCTTAAGGTGGACGGCCACTTTCCTCAAGCTGGCGAGACGGCCAAACCCTTTAGCCTGGTGGCCAGCGATCTGAGCGATGTGACCCTGGCCAAGTTCGCCGGTCAGCGCAAAGTGCTGAACATCTTCCCGAGTGTCGACACGCCCACCTGCGCCGCCTCGGTGCGCACGTTCAATGCCGATGCCAGCAGCCTGGACAACACCCTGGTGCTGTGTATTTCTGCCGATTTGCCGTTTGCCCAGGCGCGTTTTTGTGGTGCCGAAGGCCTGAGCAACGTGGTCAACCTGTCGACCCTGCGCGGCCACAACTTCCTCAAGGATTATGGTGTGGCCATCGCCAACGGTCCGCTGACTGGCCTGGCGGCGCGGGCGGTGATCGTCCTCGATGAGCACGACAAGGTGCTGCACAGCGAGCTGGTGAGCGAGATTGGCGACGAGCCGGACTATGCCGCCGCCACGGCTGTACTGAAGTAGCGCCGCGCGTCATCCCCAGCTCCGCGTTCCTGTGCGGAGCTGGCAATAGCCGGCGGCGAGCGCGGCGTTTTCAACCGCCTGCATAGGGAGTTCTGAGCATGAAACATTGGCTTATTTATGGCGCCAACGGTTACACCGGCCGCCTGATTGCCCTGCAGGCCAAACGCTTGGGGTTACAGCCGATTGTGGCTGGGCGCAGCCTGGATATTCATCGCATTGGCGCCGAAACCGGGCTGCCGGTGCGCCAGTTTGATCTGACCGATCCCCATGCCACGGCCGCAGCCCTGAGCGATGTGCAACTGGTGCTCAATTGCGCTGGGCCGTTTTCCGCCACCGCCAGACCGATGATTGCCGCCTGCCTGAATGCCGGCGCCCATTACCTGGACATCACCGGCGAGTACCGGGTCTTTGAGCATGCCCACAGCCAGCACCAGGCGGCCTGTCGCGAGGGCATCGTGATTTGCCCTGGCGTGGGTTTTGATGTGGTGCCCACCGACTGCCTGGCCATGGCCCTGCATGCCGCCATGCCTGACGCCGTGCAATTGCACCTGGGTTTTGCCACCGCCAGCGGCCTTAGCCCCGGCACCTGCAAGACCCTGATCGAAAACCTCGCCGAGGGCGGCAAGGTGCGCGAGGCCGGCCAGTTGCGCAGCGTGCCCAATGCCTACCAGATGCGTGAGTGCGACTTCGCCGACGGGCCGCAGTGGGCCATGAGCATTCCCTGGGGCGATGTGGTGACGGCGGCTTACAGCACCGGAATCGCCAATATCAGCGTCTTCGTGCCGGCGCCAAAACCGATGATCCGCGTGCTGCGCGGCCTCGATTGGCTGCGCCCGCTGCTCGGTGCCGCCTGGTTGCAACGGGCGCTGGTGGCGCTGGTCGAACGTTGGGTCAAGGGGCCGACGGCCGAGCAGCGTGCCAGCCTGCACACCCAGGTCTGGGGCGAGGTGCGCAACGCGGCGGGCGCGGTCAAGGTTGGCCAACTGCACACCAGCAATGGCTACGCCCTGACCGTGCATAGCGCCTTGCACGTGGTACAGGCCCTACTGGCCGAGAAACCCGCCGGCGGCTACTACACCCCGGCGCAACTGCTGGGCTGGCAACTGGTGGAGCACTTGCCGGACTGCGGCAAGATCCAAATCCACGCCCCACTTCCCACTTCCCACTTCCCACTAACCACTGACCACTGATTAACCCATCCTACGACGTGCGTTCTCACTGCCACCCAAGCCATTCGCCGCGCTGGAAATCTCCGGTAAGGTAAAAAGCCGGTAAAGAGGCTTTGCTCCGGGCCTGGGAGTGCTTATCGTTCAGCCCACATTTCCCGGCTGTGACGATCATGTCTGCTAGTTCTTCGAAATCTTCGCTGTTTATCACCCTGCGTCCCTGGTTGATCAGTGCTGCCGTCTTGCTGGCGCTGGTGCTGCTGGTTCAGCAATTGGCCAAGCCCAGCGGCCCGGAGCGCCCCGAGGGCGGCCGGCGGGGGCCGGTCAGCGAAGACTTTCTGGTCAGCGCCAGCGCCGTCGAGCGCGTTGATCTGCCGGTGCATTACAACGCCCTGGGCACTGTCACGGCCTTCAATACCGTGGTGGTGCGCAGCCGCATCGACGGCGAGCTGGTCAAGGTGCTGTTCGAGGAAGGTCAGCGGGTCAAGGCCGGCGATCTGCTGGCAGTGATCGACCCGCGCAGCTACCGCGCCGCCCTCGACGAGGCCGAAGGCACCCTGCAGCAGAACCAGGCGCAACTGCGCAATGCCGAGATTGACCTGCAGCGCTACCAGGACTTGCTGGCCCAGGACTCCATTGCCCGGCAGACCCTGGACACCCAACAAGCGCTGGTCAACCAGTACCGCGGCACCCTGAAAGCCAACCAGGCCAGTGTCGATCAGGCCAAGCTCAACCTGCAGTTCAGTCAGATCCGCGCGCCCATTGGCGGTCGCCTGGGCTTGCGTCAGGTCGATGTCGGCAACCAGATCAGTGCTGGTGACACCACTGGCCTGGTGGTGATTACCCAGGTGCAGCCGATCAACGTGGTGTTCAGCCTGCCGGAGCCGCAACTACCGCTGATTCGCCAACAGTTGGCCACGGGCAAGCCGCTGCCGGTCGAGGCCTTCGACCGTAACCAGCAGTTGGCGCTGGCAAGCGGCGCCCTGGCCAGCATCGACAACCAGATCGACATCACCACCGGCACCCTCAAGCTCAAGGCGCGCTTCGACAACCGCGACGAAGCGCTGTTTCCCAACCAGTTCGTCAATGTGCGCCTGCTGGCCCAGACCTTGTCACAGGTGCTGGTGATCCCCGCCAACGCCGTGCAGCGCGGCAGTCAGGGCGTGTTTGTGTATGTGTTGGATGCTGACAATCGGGTGAGCATGCGCACCGTGACCCTCGGGGTAACGGCCGAGGAGCGTCTGCAGGTGCTCACGGGGCTTGAGGCCGGTGAACGGGTCGTGACCGAAGGCGTCGACCGCTTGCGCGATGGCATGCAGGTCAAGGTGGCCGGCAGTCCGGCCGCCGACAAGCCGGAAGCCAAACCTGTAGTGACTAAAAACGCCGGCGGAGCGGGGGCATGAACCCGTCACGCCTGTTTGTGCTGCGCCCGGTTGCCACCACGCTGTTGATGATCGCCATCCTGCTGTCGGGCCTGATCGCTTATCGGGTATTGCCGGTGGCGGCCCTGCCGGAAGTCGATTACCCGACCATTCAAGTGGTCACTCTGTACCCCGGCGCCAGCCCGGAAATCATTACCTCATCGGTGACTGCACCGCTGGAAAGCCAGTTCGGCCAGATAGCCGGCCTTACCGAAATGAGTTCCAGCAGCTCCGGCGGCGCCTCGTTGCTGACCCTGCGCTTTAGCCTGGCCACCGACCTCGACGTGGCCGAGCAGGATGTGCAGGCGGCGATCAACGTCGCCTCCAGCCTGTTGCCCAAAGACCTGCCGACGCCGCCGGTGTTCAGCAAGGTTAACCCCGCCGATGCACCGATCATGAGCCTGGCGATTCTCTCTGACAGCCTGCCGTTGGCGAAGATTCAGGATCTGGTCGACACGCGCATGGCACAGAAAATCTCGCAGATCTCCGGTGTCGGTCTGGTCAGCATTGGCGGCGGCCAGCGCCCGGCCGTGCGTATTCGTGCCAATCCGGTGGCCCTGGCGGCCCACAACCTGAGCCTGGAAGACCTGCGCAGCGCGGTGACGCGCAACAACCTGAACGGCCCCAAGGGCAGCTTCGACGGCCCCAATCGCGCCTCCAGCCTGGACGCCAATGACCAGCTGGAAAGCCCCGAAGACTATCGCCAACTGATCATCGCCTACCTCAACGGCGCGCCGGTGCGGGTGCAGGATGTCGCCAGCGTCGATAACGATGCCGAGAACGTGCGCCTGGCCGCCTGGGCCAACCGCACGCCCGCGGTGATCCTCAATATCCAGCGCCAGCCGGGCGCCAACGTGCTGGCCGTGGTTGAACGCATCAACGCCTTGCTGCCGCAGTTGCAGGAAAGCCTGCCGGGCAACCTGCAAGTGCAGGTCCTGACCGACCGCACCACCAGCATCAGCAGCGCCATTGGCGATGTGAAGTTCGAGCTGATGCTGTCGATTGCCCTGGTGGTGATGGTCACCTTCCTGTTCCTGCGCAATCTGCGCGCCACCCTGATCCCCAGCCTGGCGGTGCCGTTATCGCTGATCGGCACCTTCGGGGTGATGTACCTGGCCGGCTTCTCGATCAACAACCTGACCCTGATGGCGCTAACCATTGCCACCGGCTTTGTGGTCGATGACGCCATCGTCATGCTGGAAAACATCGCCCGTTACCTGGAGGAGGGTGACTCGCCACTGACCGCTGCCCTGAAAGGCTCGCGGCAGATCGGCTTTACCATCATTTCCCTGACCTTCTCGCTGATCGCCGTGCTGATTCCATTGCTGTTTATGAGCGATGTCGCGGGGCGGCTGTTCCGCGAATTCGCCATCACCCTGGCGGTGGCCATCCTGATTTCCGCGGTGGTGTCCCTGACCCTGACGCCGATGCTTTGCGCCAAGCTGCTGCGCCATCAACCGCAAATCGAGCAGGGCCGGTTTGCCCGCCGCGCCGGGCAGTTTATCGACGCCATGATCGCCCGCTATGCCGGTGCTCTGCAGGTGGTATTGCGCCATCAGACCCTGACCCTTTGGGTGGCCGTGGCCACCCTGGCCCTCACCGTGTTGCTGTACATGCTGATGCCCAAGGGCTTGTTCCCCGAGCAGGACACCGGGGTGATTCAGGGCATCAGCGAGGGCCCGCAATCGATCTCCTTCACCGCCATGGCCGAGCGTCAGCAGCAACTGGCCGACCTGGTGCTGCGCGATCCAGCGGTGGCCAGCTTGTCGTCGTTTATTGGCGTGGATGGCAGCAACCCGACGCTCAACACCGGGCGGCTGCTGATCAACCTCAAGCCCCATAAAGAACGCGATGTTTCGGCCCAGGAGGTGATCCGTCGCCTGCAGCCGCAAGTCGCCCAGTTGCCCGGCAGTCGCCTGTACTTGCAGGCCGTACAGGACCTCAGCCTGGAAGACCGGATCACCCGCACCCAGTACCAGCTCAGCCTGCAAGACCCGGACATGGACACCTTGCGCGTCTGGGCGCCAAAACTGTTGGAGCGCCTGCAGCAGTTGCCCGAGCTTGCCGATGTGGCCAGTGACCTGCAGGACCAGGGCCTGCAAGCCTACCTGCAGATCGACCGCGACCAGGCCGCGCGCCTCGGTGTGAGCCTGGCGAGCATCGACAGCGCGCTGTACAACGCCTTCGGCCAACGGCTGATCTCGACCATCTTTACCCAGTCCAGCCAGTACCGGGTGGTGCTGGAAGTGGCAGCGCCGTTTCAGCTTGGCCCGCAGTCGCTGGAGCAGCTGTATGTGCCGAGCACGGACGGCAGTCAGGTGCGCCTGTCGACCCTGGCCAAGGTCGAACAACGCGCGACCCTGCTGGCGATCAACCACAGCGACCAGTTTCCGGCTGCCACCTTGTCGTTCAACCTGGCGCCGGACACCTCGTTGAGTGAAGCGGTCAGTGCTACCCGCGCGGTGCAGGATGAGCTGCAGTTGCCACCGAGCATGCAGTCACGCTTTCGCGGCGCAGCCCTGGCCTTCGAGGCATCGCTGAGCAACACCTTGCTGCTGATCCTGGCGGCGATCGTGACCATGTACATCGTCCTGGGCATCCTCTACGAGAGCTTTATCCACCCGATCACCATCCTTTCGACCTTGCCCTCGGCCGGGGTCGGCGCCTTGCTGGCCTTGATGCTGGCGGGGCAAGAGCTGGGCATGGTGGCGGTGATCGGCATCATTCTGCTGATCGGCATCGTCAAGAAGAACGCCATCCTGATCATCGACTTCGCCCTCGAAGCCCAGCGCCAGGGCGGTAAAAGCGCTGAAGAGGCGATTTATCAGGCGTGCCTGCAACGCTTCCGGCCGATTCTGATGACCACCCTGGCGGCGTTGCTCGGCGCTTTGCCGCTGATGTTTGCCTCCGGCTCCGGCGCCGAGTTGCGCCAGCCCCTGGGCATCACCCTGGTCGGCGGCTTGCTGCTTAGCCAGGTGCTGACGTTGTTTACCACGCCGGTGATCTACCTGGCCTTCGACCGCCTGGCCCAGCGCGTCAGCGGCCCGCGTGCGGCGCAGGTGTCGGCATGATCATCGCCACATGTAGCCCGAATGCAATCCGGAGCAATCTCAGCCCCCGCGTGAAAACTCCCGGGTGCTATCCGGGCTACGGTCGACTGGGGCGCGGCCGATGAACTTCTCCGCCGCCTTTATCCGTCGCCCGGTCGCGACCTTATTGCTGACCCTGGCCCTGCTGCTGGCCGGTGGCTTGTCGTTCAGCCTGCTGCCGGTGGCGCCACTGCCGCAGGTCGACTTCCCCTATATCGTGGTCAGCGCCAGCATGCCCGGCGCCAGCCCTGAGACCATGGCCAGTTCGGTGGCCACACCGCTGGAACGGGCGCTCGGGCGAATTGCCGGGATCGTCGAGATGACCTCGTCGAGCAGTCTGGGCAGCACCCAGGTGGTCTTGCAGTTTGACCTGGAGCGCGACATCGACGGCGCCGCCCGTGAGGTGCAGGCGGCCATCAATGCGGCCATGACCCTGCTGCCCACTGGCATGCCAAGCAACCCCAGCTACCGCAAGGCCAACCCGGCCGATATGCCGATCATGGTTCTGGCCCTGACCTCCGAGACCCTCAGCCGTGGCGAGTTGTATGACCTGGCCTCGACCGTATTGGCGCAGAAGATTGCCCAGGTCAACGGCATCGGCCAGGTCAGCGTGGCCGGTAGTTCGCTGCCAGCGGTACGCGTCGATCTTAATCCGGATGCGCTGAATCACTACGGCCTGGCCCTCGACGAGGTGCGCAGCGCCATCAGTGCGGCCAACAGCGAAGGGCCAAAAGGGGCGGTGGAGCAGGGCGGCCAGCACTGGCAGGTGGATGGCAACGATCAGCTGCGCACGGCGGCTGAATTTATCCCGCTGATCGTTCGCCACAGCAGCGGCCAGGTGGTGCGCCTCGGCGATGTGGCCGACGTTACCGACTCGGTGGAGAACGTGCGCAACGCCGGCTTCTCCGGCAATCAGCCGGCTGTGGTGCTGGTGATTACCCGCCAGCCGGCGGCCAATATCATCGAAGCCACCGACGCCATTCACGCCCTGTTGCCGGAGCTGCGCGAAACCCTCGGCACGCGTGCGGCGATCCGGGTGATGGACGATCGCAGCCCGAACATCCGCGCCTCGCTACACGAGGCCGAGTTCACCCTGATGATCTCGGTGGCCCTGGTGATTCTGGTGGTGTTCCTGTTCTTGCGTAATGCCCGAGCCACCCTGATCCCCAGCGTGGCCGTGCCGGTGTCGCTGATCGGCACCTTCGTGGTCATGTACCTGTGCAATTTCAGCCTCAACAACCTGTCGTTGATGGCGCTGATCATTGCCACCGGCTTTGTCGTCGACGACGCCATCGTCATGTTGGAGAACATCGCCCGGCGCATCGAGGCTGGTGAGGCACCCTTGCCAGCCGCCCTCAAGGGCGCCCGCGAGGTGGGCTTTACCGTGCTGTCGATGAGCCTGTCGCTGGTGGCGGTATTTATTCCCTTGCTGCTGCTGGGCGGGATTCCCGGCCGCCTGTTCCGCGAGTTCGCCGTGACGCTGTCGGCGGCGGTGCTGATCTCCCTGCTGGTATCCCTGACCCTGACGCCGATGCTCTGCGCCAAGCTGCTGCGCCAGCGTCCGGCTGCGCCCGAGGAGAAGCTTGAGAGCCGCAGTCAGCGCCTGTACGCAAGCTTTTTGCAGCACTACCGGGCCAGTCTGGAGTGGGCGCTGAACCATTCGCGGCTGATGATGGTGATTCTGCTGGCGACCATCGCCCTGAATGTCTACCTGTTCGCCATCGTGCCCAAGACCCTATTCCCCCAGCAGGACAGCGGCCGCCTGCGCGGCATGGCGGTGGCCGACCAGAGCATTTCCTTCCAGGCCCTGCAGGAAAAGCTCGGCCAGTTCCGCCAGATCCTCGGCGCCGACCCGGCGGTGGCCAACGTCGCCGGTTTCAGTGGTGGGGGCCGGGGGCCGGGGGCCAACAGCGGATTCTTCTTTATCACCCTCAAGCCGATTGCTGAGCGCGAGTCGATGACCGTGGTCATGACCCGCCTGCGCAAGGCCCTGGCCCAGGTGCCGGGCGCCAACCTGTACCTCAACCCAGGCCAGGACCTGCGCCTGGGCGGGCGCGACAGCAATGCCCAGTACCAGTTCAGCCTGAAGAGCGACGACCTCGACCAGTTGCGCGCCGCCACGCCACGGGTCGAGGCGGCGCTGCGCCAGTTGCCGCAAATCAAGGACGTCAACGGCGATGAGCAGAACAAAGGCCTGCAAAGCCGCCTGGTGATCGACCGCGAGACGGCCGCCCGCTATGGCGTGGATATCGAGATGATCAGTGCGGTGCTGAACAACTCCTTCGGCCAGCGCCAGGTGTCGACCATCTACAACCCGCTCAATCAGTACCGGGTGGTGATGGAGGTGGGCCAGGCGTACCAGAGCGGCCCGGAGATTCTCAAGCAGGTGTATGTGATCGGCGCCGATGGGACGCGGGTGCCGCTGTCGGTGTTCGCCCGCGTCGAGCCGAGCAACGCGCCACTGACGATCAACCACGAGGGCCAGTTCGCCGCCACCACCTTTAGCTTCAATCTGGCCCCGGATGTACCCCTGGCCACCGCCCAGGCCAGCATTCTCGCCGCTCTGCAGCCGTTGCACCTGCCCATGGCGGTGCAAACCAGCTTCCCCGGCAATGCCGGCGCGGCCCAATCCACCGAGAGCGACATGCCGTTGATGATTCTGGCGGCCCTGCTGGCGGTGTATATCGTCCTCGGCATCCTCTACGAGAGCTATGTACATCCGCTGACGATCATCTCGACCTTGCCCTCGGCCGGGGTTGGGGCCTTGCTGGCCTTGCTGCTGTGCCGCACCGAGCTGTCGTTGATCGCCTTGATCGGCATTATTTTGCTGATTGGCATCGTCAAGAAGAACGCCATTCTGATGATCGACTTCGCCCTGGAGGCCGAGCGCAACCTCGGCATGCGTCCGCGCGAGGCGATTCTGCAGGCCTGCATCATGCGTTTTAGGCCGATCATGATGACCAGCCTGGCGGCCTTGCTCGGCGCCTTGCCGCTGCTGTTTGGGGTTGGTGGCGATGCCGAACTGCGCCGGCCTTTGGGCATTACCATCGTCGGTGGGCTGATCGGCAGCCAACTGCTGACCCTCTACACCACGCCTGTGGTCTATCTGTACCTCGACCGCCTGCGTCACTGGGCGCTGCGCCGCTGGCATGGCCGCGCCAAACCTTTGCCGCTGGGACAGGGATAACCATGAAGTGCCGAGCATGACGCTGCCACCCAACCCCCATGTCCGGATTGCGCTCCTAGCCTGTAGGAGCCAGCTTGCTGGCGATGCGCGTGCCCACCCTCGATCGCCAGTAAGCTGGCTCTACAAAAACATGGAATGCCTGCAATGACTTGCCTGTCTCTTGGCCGCCTGAGCCTGCTCAGCGCCGTCCTGCTGCTCGGTGCCTGCGCCGTCGGCCCCGATTATGAGCGCCCGAGCACGGCCGCTGCGGCGCAGTTCAAGGAGGCCACCGGCTGGAAGACCGCCGCGCCAAGCGATCAGCAACTGGGCGATGCCTGGTGGCAGCTGTATGGCGACGCCGAGCTGAATCAGTTGATCGGCCGGTTGAACGTCTCCAACCAGAACCTGGCGGCCGCCGAGGCGCAGTATCGCCAGGCCCGTGCGGTGCTCGGCAGCGCTCGGGCGGCGTTTTATCCGACCTTGTCGGCCGGGGCCGGGGTCAAGCGCTCGGGGCAGGGCGGTGGTAGCAGCACCCTGAGCACCAGCGATGGCGTCAGCGTCAGTGGTGCCAACGCCGCGCAAATCTCCAAGAGCTACGACCTCAGCCTGAATGCGGCCTGGGAGTTGGATGTGTGGGGCAAACTGCGCCGCGGCCTGGAGTCGAGCAACGCCAGCTTCGAGGCCAGCGCCGCCGATCTGGCCGCCATGCGCCTGAGCCTGCAATCAGAACTGGCCCAGAGTTACCTGCAACTGCGTGTGCTAGATGAACAGGCGCGTCTGCTCAACGCCAGCGTGGCCGCCTATGCGCGCTCGCTGCAGTTGACGGAAAACCAGTACCAGGCCGGCATCGTGCCCAAATCCGATGTCAGCCAGGCGCGCACCCAATTGCACAGCACCCGCGCCCAGGCCATCGACCTGGAGTGGCAGCGCGCCCAGCGCGAACATGCCATCGCCGTGTTGATCGGCGTGGCGCCCAGCGAGCTGAGCATTGCCGTGCGCGACAGTGTGCCGGCGCTGCCTGCGGTGCCGCTGGCGTTGCCCTCGCAACTGCTGGAGCGGCGCCCCGACATCGCCAGTGCCGAGCGCAAGATGATCGCCGCCAATGCCCAGATCGGCGTGGCCGAGGCCGCCTGGTATCCGGACCTCAGCCTGAGTGCCAGCGGCGGCTACAACGGCGGCAGCTTCGATGACTGGGTCAGCCTGCCCAACCGGGTCTGGTCGATTGGCCCGCAACTGGCCCTGACTCTGTTCGACGGCGGCGCCCGCCGGGCCCAGGTCGACAGCGCCAGCGCCAGCCACCAACAAACCGTGGCCACCTACCGGCAGACGGTGCTCGACAGCTTCCGCGAAGTGGAGGACTACCTGGTGCAATTGCGCGTGCTGGAGCAGGAAGCCGAGGCCCAGCAACAGGCCGTGGATGCCGCCGTGGAGTCGCTGCGCGCCCTGGAAAACCAGTACCGGGCCGGGATCGTCGACTACAACAGCGTGGTCAGCGTACAAACCAGCGCCCTCAGCAATCAGC
>DAITLT010000044.1:0-15405 GCA_036835505.1 Pseudomonas sp. | reverse complement strand
CAGTTAAAGCGTGACCCAAACGTTTAGGAGTTAATAAGTTATGGCTGTTCAGCAGAACAAAAAATCCCGTTCCGCCCGCGACATGCGCCGTTCCCACGACGCACTGGAAGCTAGCGCTCTGTCCGTAGAGAAAAGCACTGGTGAAGTACACCTGCGTCACCACGTGTCTCCGGAAGGCGTTTATCGTGGTCGTAAAGTGATCGACAAGGGCGCTGACGAGTAAATCTTGTCCGCTCCGATCATCGCAGTTGATGCAATGGGTGGGGACTTCGGTCCCCACTGCATTGTTCCGGCCAGTCTCGCCTGTTTGGCCGAAATCCCCTCGTTGCACCTGGTCCTCGTTGGCCAAGAATCCCTCCTCGAAGAACTGATTGCCCGCCATTCCGGTGTCGATCGTGCGCGCCTGCGCATTGAGCACGCCGACGAGGTGATTGGCATGGCCGAGCGCCCCTCGCAGGCGTTGCGCGGCAAGCCTGACTCGTCCATGCGCGTGGCGCTGGAGTTACTGCGTGATGGCAAGGCCCAGGCCTGTGTCAGTGCGGGTAATACCGGGGCACTGATGGCCTTGTCGCGCTATGTGCTGAAAACCCTGCCGGGTATTGATCGGCCGGCCATGGTCACGGCCATTCCTACGGTGCAGGGTCATTGCCACTTGCTGGACCTGGGCGCCAATGTCGATTGCAGTGCCGAGCATTTGTACCAATTTGCCCTGATGGGCGTGGTGGCTGCCGAGGCGCTTGGCGTTGAGCGTCCGCGCGTGGCGCTGTTGAATGTCGGCACCGAAGACATCAAGGGTAATCAGCAAGTCAAGCTGGCGGCCAATCTGTTACAGCAGGCGCAGGGGCTCAATTACATCGGCTTTATCGAAGGTGACGGGCTCTACCGTGGTGACGCCGACGTGGTGGTGTGCGACGGTTTTGTCGGCAATATCCTGCTCAAATCCAGTGAAGGCTTGGCGGCGATGATCGCGGCGCGGATCGAGGCGTTGTTCCGCGCGTCGCTGCGGGCTCGCCTGCTGGGCTTGCTGGCGCTGCCGCTGTTGCGCCGCTTGCAGCGTGAGTTGGGGCCAGTGCAGCGCAATGGCGCGAGCTTTCTCGGTCTGCAGGGAATTGTGGTCAAGAGTCATGGTGCGGCGGCCCCCGAGGCCTTTCAAAGTGCCATCCGGCTGGCCTTGGCGGAAGTGCGAGAAAACCTGCCGCAGCGCCTGCATGGGCGTCTTGAGCATCTGTTGCTGTAGGATGTGACCCCTTTGCTGGGCCTGGCATCCAACGAAGACCCTATTGTGCCGGGCCTACCGGACGACTATTTCTTCGCCGATCAGATCATTAGAGAGCCATTCAAATGTCTGCAAACCTCGCATTTGTCTTTCCAGGTCAGGGCTCTCAAGCCCTTGGCATGCTGGCCGAGCAGGCTGCTCAGCGCGCGCTGATTATCGAGACCTTTGCTGAAGCGTCCGCCGCCTTGGGTTACGACCTCTGGGCGTTGACCCAGCAAGGGCCGGAAGCGCTGCTGAATCAAACCGACAAGACCCAGCCTGCGATTCTGGCGGCCTCGATTGCCTTGTGGCGCCTGTGGCTGGCGCAGGCCGGGGTGCGTCCAGGGTTCGTTGCCGGGCATAGCCTGGGCGAGTATTCGGCCTTGGTGGCAGCGGGTAGCTTGGGCTTTGCCGATGCGCTGAGGCTGGTTGAGCGCCGTGGTCAGTTGATGCAGCAGGCCGTGCCGGCCGGGCAGGGTGGCATGGCGGCGATTCTCGGCCTGGACGATGCCCAGGTGCTGGCAGCCTGTGCCGAAGCCGCCCAGGGCGAAGTGGTCAGTGCCGTGAATTTCAATGCGCCGGGTCAGGTGGTTATCGCCGGTGGTGCGGCCGCCGTTGAGCGCGCGATTGCAGCCTGCAAGGCCCAGGGCGCCAAGCGTGCGCTGGCATTGCCGGTGAGTGTGCCGTCGCATTGTGCGCTGATGCGCCCGGCGGCCGAGCAGTTTGCCCAGGCCGTTGCCGAGGTCAACTGGCAGGCGCCGCAGATCCCGCTGGTGCAGAATGTCAGTGCGGCGGTTGTGCAGGATCTTGAGAGTCTCAAGCGTGATCTGCTGGCGCAGCTGTACAACCCGGTGCGTTGGGTCGAGTCGATGGTTTGCCTGGCCGAGCGCGGTGTGACTGACCTGCTGGAGTGTGGTCCGGGTCGTGTGCTGTCCGGCTTGAACAAGCGCTGTGTCAAAGGTGTGAATACCCACAACCTGGATACCCCCGATGCTTTCGCTGCTGCCCGTGCGGCACTGGTCTGAATCAAGGAGAAATGGATATGAGCCTGCAAGGTAAGGTCGCGCTGGTTACTGGCGCAAGCCGTGGTATTGGTCAGGCCATTGCGCTTGAGTTGGGGCGTCAGGGTGCGGTGGTAATAGGTACGGCGACTTCGCCGGCCGGTGCCGAGCGCATTGCCGAGACCCTCAAGGCCAATGGCATTGAGGGCGCTGGCCTGGTTCTGGATGTGAGTGACAGCGAGTCGGTTGCCGCGACCCTGGAGCATATCCAGCAGCACCTCGGTCAGCCGTTGATTCTGGTTAATAACGCCGGCATCACCCGCGATAATCTGATGCTGCGGATGAAAGACGACGAGTGGTTCGATGTCATCAACACCAACCTGAACAGCCTCTACCGCTTGTCCAAGGCCGTGTTGCGCGGCATGACCAAGGCGCGCTGGGGGCGCATCGTCAATATTGGTTCGGTCGTCGGTGCCATGGGCAATGCCGGCCAGGTCAACTACGCGGCCGCCAAGGCGGGTCTTGAGGGCTTCAGCCGCGCGCTGGCGCGTGAAGTGGGCTCGCGGGCGATCACGGTGAACTCGGTGGCGCCTGGTTTTATCGACACCGATATGACCCGTGAATTGCCAGAGGCGCAGCGCGATGCGCTGTTGACGCAGATCCCGTTGGGTCGTCTTGGGCAGGCGCAAGAGATCGCCAAGGTCGTGGCGTTTCTGGTTTCTGATGGCGCCGCCTACGTCACTGGGGCTACTATCCCAGTCAATGGCGGCATGTACATGAGTTGAATGTGACCCGATGCCGCGAGTATCTGTCATAACAGCGATTTAGAATTCGTTATAACGTCGTAGCTGGTTTATCGAGAGAAGGTTGATGTGTGGCAGGGGTGCTTGTGGCATTCAGCTTGAAATGCAGAAAACCCTTTCTATACACTTACCCGCAACCAGCTACCTGGATTTGTCCATAGGAGTGAAAACAAGGTATGAGCACCATCGAAGAACGCGTCAAGAAAATCGTTGCCGAGCAGCTTGGCGTCAAGGAAGAGGAAGTAACCAACAGCGCTTCCTTCGTCGAAGACCTGGGTGCCGACTCCCTTGACACCGTTGAGCTGGTGATGGCTCTGGAAGAGGAATTCGAGACCGAAATCCCGGACGAGCAAGCCGAGAAGATCACCACCGTTCAGGAAGCGATTGATTACGTTACCGCGCACGCGTAACAGTCCGTAATCGTCGATTCCCGACTTGGAAAAACCGCACTGCCTTAACCGGCGTGCGGTTTTTCTTTAAGTGCGGTTCAGTCTGGAATATCGAACAAAAAGAGGAACTTGCTGTGTCGCGTAGACGTGTAGTGATTACCGGGATGGGCATGCTCACGCCGCTGGGTACGGATGTATCGAGTAGCTGGCAGGGCATTCTGGCAGGGCGTAGCGGTATCGGTCTGATTGAACACATGGACCTTTCGGCCTACACCACCCGTTTTGGCGGCTCGGTCAAGGGCTTCAATGTCGAAGAGTACCTGTCGGCCAAAGAGGCACGGAAAATCGATCTGTTTATCCAGTACGGCTTGGCGGCCAGTTTTCAGGCTGTGCGCCATTCCGGCCTGGAAGTCACGGATGCCAACCGTGAGCGCATTGGCGTGGCCATGGGCTCGGGTATCGGCGGCCTGACCAATATTGAAAACAACTGTAAATCGCTGATTGAGCAGGGGCCGCGGCGGATTTCGCCGTTCTTCGTGCCGGGCTCGATCATCAATATGATTTCCGGTTTCCTGTCGATCCATCTTGGGCTGCAGGGACCCAATTACGCCATCGCCACGGCCTGCACCACTGGCACCCATTGCATCGGCATGGCAGCGCGCAACATTGCCTATGGCGAAGCTGACGTCATGGTCGCTGGTGGCGCCGAAATGGCCGCTTGCGGACTGGGTATCGGCGGTTTCGCCGCAGCGCGCGCGCTGTCGACCCGCAACGATGAGCCGACCCGTGCCAGCCGCCCATGGGACAAAGACCGTGATGGTTTTGTTTTGTCCGACGGCGCCGGCGCGCTGGTGCTGGAAGAGTTGGAGCACGCCAAGGCGCGTGGCGCGACCATCTATGCCGAGCTGATAGGTTTTGGCATGAGCGGCGATGCTTATCACATGACCTCGCCGCCGGAAGACGGCGAGGGTGCCGCACGCTGCATGACCCAGGCGCTGCGCGATGCCGGGGTGAGCCCGGATCAGGTTGATTACATCAATGCCCATGGCACCTCCACCTCGGCCGGCGACAAGGCGGAAGTGGCGGCGATCAAGTCGGTGTTTGGCGAGCACGCGTATAAGCTCTCGGTCAGTTCGACCAAGTCGATGACTGGGCACCTGTTGGGCGCCGCTGGCGCAGTCGAGGCGATCTTCAGTGTGCTGGCGCTGCGCGATCAGGTGGCGCCGCCGACCATCAATCTGGATCAGCCGGATGAGGGCTGCGACCTGGACTTCGTCGCGCATCAAGCCAAAAGCCGCAAGATCGATGTGGTGCTGTCCAACTCCTTCGGCTTTGGCGGCACCAACGGTTCGCTGGTGTTTCGCCGGTTTGTCGGCTGATGCTCAGCTGGATCGACGGGCAGCCGACTGAGTCGCTGTCGGTCCAGGACCGTGGCCTGGCCTATGGCGACGGCTTGTTCGCCACCATGGGCGTTCGCGGCGGGCAGATTCAATTGCTGGAGCGCCAGTTGACGCGTCTGCAGCAGGGCAGCGCGCGTTTGGCGTTGCCCTGTGACCTGGGCTTGTTGCGCCACGAATTGCTGGCCTTTGCGGCGCAGCTTGGCGACGGTGTGCTCAAGTTGCTGTTGACCCGTGGCGATGGTCAGCGTGGCTATGCCTTGCCGGTACCGGCGCAGCCACGGCGAATTATCCTGGGCGGCCCTCGACCGGCGTATCCAGCGACCAATGCCGAGCACGGCGTGCGGCTGTTTCCTTGCGTGACCCGCCTGGCCGAGCAGCCCTTGCTGGCCGGGCTCAAGCACCTCAATCGGCTGGAACAAGTGCTGGCGCGTGCCGAATGGCAGTCGCCGGACTATGCCGAAGGCTTGCTCTGTGACACCTCCGGGCGGGTGGTCGAGGGGGTTTTTAGCAATTTGTTTATGGTTCGCGATCAGGTTTTGCTGACCCCGCAACTCAGCCGTTGCGGAGTGGCGGGGGTGATGCGCGGTGAATTGCTGGCCCAGGCGCGGCAGTTGGGTGTCACCGTCGTTGAGCGTGACATCGACTATGCCGAGTTGCTGGGCGCCGATGAGGTGTTTATGTGTAACAGCCTCTACGGTGTCTGGCCGGTGCGCGCCCTGGCTGCACATGACTGGCCGGTCGGCCCGCTCACCCGTAAACTGCAGGCCATTGCTGGCGACCTAGTGGGCTGTTGAGTTGTGATACGGAAAATATCGGTGCTACTGGGTGTTGGCGTGCTGACTGCCGGCGTGTTGTTGGCGTTGGCGTTCTACTGGCAGCGCGAGGCCTTGCAGCAACCGCTGCAACTGCCCGCCGAGCAATTGCTGGATGTCGCCGCCGGAGCAACACCGGGCGGGGAGCTCAATCGTCTGCAAGCCGAGGGTGTGCTGCAGGATGCCTTCTGGCTGCGTCTGTATTGGCGCTTCAATCTGGCTGAGCATGCCCTGCACAGTGGTGAATACCGCCTGACGCCCGGCATGACTGCACAACAATTGCTCACGCTGTGGCAGCGTGGTGAAGTGGTGCAGTACAGCCTGACGCTGGTTGAAGGCTGGAACTTTCAGCAGGTGCGCAGCGCCTTGGCGCGCCAGGACAAGCTGGTGCAAGAGTTGGCCGAGCTGAGCGATGCACAACTGATGACGCGCCTGGGGCGCGACGGGCTGCATCCTGAGGGGCGCTTCTTTCCTGACACCTATCGCTATGTGCGCGGCATGCGCGACCTTGATCTGCTCAAGCAGGCGCTGGCGCGGATGGATGAAGTGCTGGCCCAGGAGTGGGCGCAGCGCGCCGAAGGCCTGCCTTATAAAGAGCCGGGGCAGGCATTGATCATGGCCTCGTTGGTGGAGAAGGAAACCGGCGCGCCCCACGAGCGTGAGGAAATCGCTGGCGTGTTTGTGCGGCGCTTGCGCATCGGCATGTTGCTGCAGACCGACCCTACGGTGATTTACGGCCTGGGGGCGCGCTACAACGGCAATCTGACCCGCGCCAATTTGCGCGAACCCACGCCCTATAACACCTACACCAATGCCGGCCTGCCACCCACGCCGATTGCCCTGGTCGGGCGCGCCGCCATTCATGCCGCGCTGCATCCGGCGCCGGGTAACAGCCTGTATTTCGTCGCCCGCGGTGACGGCAGCCATGTATTCTCCGCCAGCCTGGAGGCGCACAACCGCGCGGTACGCGAGTTTCAGCTCAAACGCCGCGCCGATTATCGCTCCAGCCCAGCCACGCCCGAACTCAAAAAGGACAGTCAGTGAGCGGCCTGTTTATTACCCTGGAAGGCCCGGAAGGGGCCGGCAAAAGCACCAATCGGGATTACCTGGCCGAGCGCCTGCGCGAGCAGGGTATCGATGTGCTGCTCACCCGCGAACCTGGCGGCACGCCGCTGGCTGAGCGAATTCGTGAACTGCTGTTGACCCCCTGCAGCGAAGTCATGGCGGCCGATACCGAGTTGTTGCTGGTGTTCGCGGCCCGTGCCCAGCACCTGGCCGAGGTTATCCGGCCGGCGTTGGCCCGCGGTAGCGTGGTTTTATGCGACCGTTTTACCGATGCGACTTATGCGTATCAGGGCGGTGGCCGCGGTTTGCCCACGGCGCGGATCGAGCAACTGGAAAGCTTTGTTCAGGGTTCGCTGCGTCCTGATCTGACCCTGGTATTTGATTTGCCGATTGAGGTGGGCCTGGCCCGCGCAGCCGCTCGCGGTCGGCTCGACCGTTTCGAGCAGGAAGGCCGCAGCTTCTTCGATGCGGTGCGCAAAACCTACCTGGAGCGTGCCGCGCTGGCGCCACAACGCTATCACATTCTTGATGCCGGGCAATCGTTGGCGGCGGTTCAGGCGGCCCTGGATGCCTTGTTGCCGGAACTGGTAGGGCGCTGCCGTGGCTGAGGCCTATCCCTGGCAGGCCGTGCTCTGGCAGCAGTTGGCCAGTCGCAAGCAACATGCCCATGCTTACCTGTTGCATGGCCCGGTCGGTATCGGCAAACGCGCGCTGGCTGAGCGCTTGCGCGCCTTGCTGTTGTGCCAGACGCCTGTTGGGTTGGCGCCTTGCGGTCAGTGCAAGGGCTGTCACCTGCTGGCGGCGGGCACTCACCCCGACAACTTTGTCCTCGAGCCGGAGGAGGTTGATAAAGCCATTCGGGTCGATCAGGTCCGCGAACTGGTCAGCTTCGTGGTGCAAACCGCGCAGTTGGGTGGGCGCAAGGTGGTGCTGCTGGAGCCTGTCGAGGCGATGAACCTGAACGCGGCCAATGCCTTGCTGAAAAGCCTGGAAGAGCCCTCCGGCGATACGGTTCTGTTACTGGTCAGCCATCAGCCCAGTCGGCTGTTGCCGACGGTCAAGAGTCGCTGCGTGCAGCAAGCCTGCCCACTGCCGAATGCCACTGAGAGCCTGCTCTGGTTGCGCGGTGCCTTGGCCGATGTGGGCGATGCGCAGGTGCAGGAGCTGCTGCAACTGGCCGGTGGTTCGCCGCTGGAAGCCGTGCGTTTGCACGGCCAGGGCGTACTGGCGCAGCGCGCGCAGGTGGTCGAGGGGGTCAAAAAGCTGATCAAGCGACAAATCGGTGTCAGCCAGTTGGCCGACAGCTGGAATGCCGTACCGCTGATTCTGCTGTTCGACTGGTTCTGCGACTGGGCACAATTGATGTTGCGCTACCAGATGACGCGTGATGAAACCGGCTTGGGTTTGGCGGATATGCACAAGGTGGTGCAGTACCTGGCGGAGAAAACGACCCAGAACAAGGTGTTGGCATTGCAGGACTGGTTGCTGGCGCAGCGTCAAAAAGTCCTCGGCAAGGCCAACCTTAATCGTGCCTTGCTTCTCGAAGCCTTGCTCGTGCAGTGGGCAAGCTTGCCTGAACCCGGCTAGAATCGGCCATTGGATCAGTTTGCTAGGAATGCCCCATGAGCTTGCCACCGAACCTGGGCCCGCGTAACGGGATCTTGTCTTTGACCATCAAGGACAAGTCCGTGTTGTATGCCGCCTATATGCCTTTTATCAAAAACGGCGGCCTGTTTATCCCGACCAACAAGAGCTACAAGCTGGGCGATGAAGTGTTTATGTTGCTCAACCTGATGGATGAGCCGGAGAAAATTCCGGTCGCCGGCAAGGTCGTCTGGATCACCCCCAAAGGTGCGCAAGGCAACCGTGCCGCGGGCGTGGGTGTGCAGTTCAATGATGGCGACAACGCCGCCCGCAACAAGATCGAGACCTATCTGGCCGGCGCGCTGAAGTCCGATCGTCCCACCCATACGATGTAACAGCCGCCTGCGCTGAGCGTTAATTACCCGCGGTTGCCTGTTCTGCGCAGCTCGCGGCCTGAGGTTTTTTCGTGCTGATTGATTCCCACTGTCACCTTGATCGTCTCGATCTGAGCGCCCATGGCGGTTCCCTCGATGCGGCGCTGGCGGCTGCGCGCGGGCGCGGTGTTGGTCACTTCCTGTGTATTGGCATCAGTGCCGACAACGCGGCGGCGGTCAAGGCCTTGAGCGAACGCTATGCCGATGTTGATTGCACGGTGGGTGTGCATCCGCTGGACCTGCAACCGGGGGCGGCGCCTGGGCTGGATTGGTTGTTGGCCGAGCTCAATCACCCTCATGTGGTGGCCATTGGCGAAACCGGTCTGGACTATCACTACGAGCCGCAAGCGGCCGAGTTGCAGCGCCAGGCTTTTCGTTTGCATCTGCACGCCGCGCAACTCACCGGCAAGCCGGTGATCGTCCACACCCGCGAGGCGCGCGCCGACACCCTGGCCTTGTTGCGTGAGGCGGCGTTGCCCCAGGCCGGCGTGTTGCATTGCTTTACCGAAGACTGGCCGATGGCCAAGGCGGCCCTGGATTTGGGTTTTTACATTTCCCTGTCCGGCATTGTGACCTTCCGCAATGCCGATGCGCTGCGTGAGGTGGCGCGCCAGGTACCGGCGGACCGCTTGCTGAATACGTGCGCGATGTGGCCGAGTTTCTGGCGCCGCTGCGTGGTGTGGATGTGGACACCCTGGCCGAGCAGACCACGCAGAATTTCCAGCGCCTGTTTCCCTTGGCGCGGGTAAATCGCAGGTAAAAAAAACCCGGCTTCTGGGGGGGAATCCGGGTTAAGACCATTAGGAGTAGAACGAAAGACGCGTGGTCTACTGCGTCTTTCCTGGTGGGGCTCTTGGGGGAAGAAGCCGCACGCCAGTAACTCAAGTATTGGCGATGTTTGTCCGGCGTCCAGGGCAAATTTCGGCGTTCTTAAACGCTTTTGGAATAGCCTTTACTCACTCGGGTGCTCGTGGCGGGCCAATAGGCGCCTGCTATTGCTTTGCGAGCCGACGCGATGGCTGGCAAAGGCCGCTTGGAACGGCCGGATGGGGCTTTTCGGACATGCTTGCGGGCGCTGGAGAAACCGTGGTTAATGGCTCGAAGCACCGATGATCCGTGCATTTCTGCGTTAGATAGGCATAATACGCGACTTCTTTTTTGTCTCCCTCAGTGTTTTTTATGCAAAAAGAACCCCGTAAGGTCCGTGAGTTTCGCCGCCGTGAGCAAGAGATTCTCGACACCTCGCTGAAGCTGTTTCTTGAGCAAGGTGAGGAAGGAGTGACTGTCGAGATGATTGCGGATGCGGTCGGCATCGGCAAAGGCACCATCTATAAGCACTTCAAGTCGAAGGCCGAGATTTATCTGCGTTTGATGCTCGACTACGAGCGCGAATTGAACGGAATCTTGCAGTCGGCCGATGTGGAGCGCGACAAGGAAGCCATGTCGCGGGCCTTTTTCGAGTTCCGCATGCGTGATCCGCAGCGCTATCGCTTGTTTGATCGCCTCGAAGAGAAGGCGGTCAAGGGCAATCATGTGCCGGAAATGGTCGAGGAGCTGCACAAGATCCGTGCCTCCAACTTCGAGCGTCTGACCTTGCTGATCAAGGGCCGGATTGCCGAGGGCAAGCTTGAGGATGTGCCTCCGTACTTCCACTTTTGCGCCGCCTGGGCATTGGTGGATGGTGCGGTGTCGCTCTACCACTCGCCGTTTTGGCGTGGCGTGCTCGAGG
This sequence comes from Pseudomonas sp., assembly GCA_036835505.1. Taxonomy (GTDB): domain Bacteria; phylum Pseudomonadota; class Gammaproteobacteria; order Pseudomonadales; family Pseudomonadaceae; genus Aquipseudomonas. The sequence continues at coordinate 4,933 of DAITLT010000044.1, read as the reverse complement.
ATCAGGAAGGCTTCTTCCAGTTCCTTATGGACATCGGCGTGCGCATGGGTAACAAGCGCAAGCGCGATGCTGATGCGCCAAGCAGCTGAGTGGACGCCTGTTGGGTGACCAGCGATCGGCCTGGATGCGCCAGCATCGGCTGGGGCTTTCCGGCGTGCTTGCGGCGCCGTAGCTATTAAGGTGCAGCGCTGAGCCGGCGGGCGCTGTCGTTGCGTTTGGCTGGGTGAATAATCAGATGATGAATATGCTTGGCGGCTAGGCTGCCAGCATCTGGGAGAGTGGCATGTCTGCAGTGTTCCCAATTAACTACATCGAGCCGGTGTTTCGCCCGCCCAGCGAGGCCCATTCGCTGATTTTGCCGGTAACCAACGGTTGCTCGTGGAACAATTGTGGCTTCTGCGAGATGTACACCCAGCCGCAGAAGAAGTTTCGCGCCCGTGACGAGGCCGAGGTGCTGGCGGAGATCCAGCGCTGCGGTGAGCAACTGATCGTGCGGCGAATCTTTCTTGCCGACGGCGACGCGCTGGTGCTGCCGACGCGCCGACTGCTGGCGATCTTGAGTGCGATTCGTCAGCACATGCCCCAGGTTGAACGGGTGTCCAGTTATTGCTTGCCACGCAACCTGCGCAAGAAGTCGGTCGAGGAACTCAAGGAGCTGGCCGATGCCGGCTTGAAGATGGCCTATGTCGGGGCCGAATCCGGTGATGATGAGGTGCTGGCGCGAGTCAACAAGGGCGAGACCTTCGAGTCGACCCTGAGTGCCCTGGACAAGCTTGGGCAGGCCGGCATCAGCCGTTCGGTGATGATCCTCAATGGCTTGGGCGGGCAGTTGCTGAGCGCGCAGCATGCGTTGAACTCTGCGCGGCTGATGAATGCCGCTCAGCCCGAATACCTGTCGACCCTGGTGGTGAGTTTTCCCACCGGCGAGGCGCGCTTTCGTGCCGGTTTTGCTGATTACCAGCCGCTCAGCCAGGATCAGTTGTTCCGCGAGGTCGAGCAATTGCTGCAGGCGCTTGAGCTACGCGATACGGTGTTTCGCAGCGACCATGCCTCCAATTACCTGGTGCTCAAGGGAACCCTGGGGGCTGATAAGGCGCGCATGCTGGCGCAGGTGCGCCAGGCCATCGAGCGGCCGCAGCAGGCTCAGTTGCGGCAGGAGTGGCAGCGCGGTCTGTAGTGGCGCGGATGCTGCATTGGCATCGGCCATCAAGGGTTGGCGCGCCGTTTTCTTGTCGCGGCGTAGAGGGAGTAAGCGATGCGTAAGCTGATACTGCTGCTGTTGTGGGTGGGGCTGAGTGGCTGCATGAAGGTCAGTGATATGGCCGACGGTGTGGAGTATCAGTTTCGCGATGCCGGCGTGCTTGATCACAGCCGCACCTATCGGGTGAACAACTGGCACCTGCAGCCGGACTCCTTTATCTACATCGCCCAGGGCCCCTTTGTGCCGCCCGGCAAGGCCTATCCGCGGCCCAATGTGGTGGCGGAGGAGGCTTTTAACGGCTTTATCCAATACTTCCCGCTGGTGCGCCGTGCGCCGGCAGCCGTCGGCCTGGAAGAGGCCATGACCCAGGCGCGCACGGCAGGGGCCAATTATCTGTTGTACGCGCGCTTTGCCGCGGCCGACGACCGCATCGGCACCACGGATGAATGGCAGGATCAGGAGGCCCTGGATCGCCTGGGCGTGGATCATGGTGTGGTGCAGTTGATGCTGATCGAGACCAATACCCGCTATTTGGTCGATACGGCGCAAATCCGTAGTCGAGGCGGCTTTTTGACGTTTTACGATGCCAAGCCGGAGGATCTGCTGGCGCCGCCGCTGCGTGATTATGCCCGGCGCCTGCTTGGGGTCAGTGAGCAGGGGGCAACCCATGATTGATCCGGGCAAGCTGCTGGCGCAGATTCCGCAGGCCGACAAACAGGGTTTCCCGCCAGTGCATCTGTGGAATCCAGCATCCTGTGGTGCCATCGACATGCGCATCGCTCGCGATGGCACCTGGTACTACCTGGGCACGCCGATTGGGCGCAAGCCCATGGTGCGGCTGTTCTCCGGGATCATTCGGCGCGATGGCGATGAGTATTTTCTGGTCACCCCGGTGGAGAAGGTTGGCATCCAGGTGGACGACGCGCCCTTCGTGGCCGTCAGTTTGCAGGTAGAGGGCGAGGGTGAGGCGCAGGTGCTGCGCTTTACCAGTAACGTTGACGATGAGGTGGCGGCGGGCGCCGAGCATCCCTTGCGTGTGCTGATCGACCCAGTGACCCAGGAGCCGTCCCCTTACCTGTTGATGCGCAGCAATCTCGAAGCACTGGTGCATCGCAACGTGTTCTATCAGTTGGTCGAGCTGGCGCAGCCGCGGGAAATCGATGGTCGCGAATGGTTGGGTGTCTGGAGTGGCGGCGTGTTTTTCCCCATTGGTCCGTTGGGTGCTTAAAACCACGCAAACAAAAGGGCTCCCGCGGGAGCCCTTTTTTGCGACCAGCCTGCCCGTTACATGTTCGGGTAGGTTGGGCCGCCAGCACCCTCTGGGGTTACCCAGGTGATGTTCTGCGATGGGTCTTTGATGTCGCAGGTCTTGCAATGCACGCAGTTCTGCGCGTTGATCTGGAACTTCTTGTCGCCGTTCTCCAGGCTCACCACCTCGTAAACGCCGGCCGGGCAGTAACGCTGTGCCGGCTCGTCGTACAGCGGCAGGTTTTTACCCAGCGGGATGCTGGCGTCGGTGAGTTTCAGGTGGCAGGGCTGCTCTTCTTCATGGTTGGTGCTGGAGAGGAACACCGAGCTCAACTTGTCGAAGCTGAGCTTGCCGTCGGGCTTGGGATAGTTGATTTTCGTCGAGTCGGCGGCCAGCTTCAGGCAGGCGTAGTCCGGCTTGGTGTCGTGCAGGGTGAAGGGCAGTTTGCCGTTGAAGATGTTCTGGTCGATGAAGTTGAACGCACCGCCAATCAGCGAGCCGAACTTGTGCATGGCCGGACCGAAGTTGCGGCTGCGGAACAGCTCATCGAACAGCCAGCTGGCCTTGAATGCTTCGACATAAGTGGTCAGCTCGTCGCCGCCTTCCTTGCCGGCAAGCAGGGCGTCAGCCACGGTGTCGGCTGCGAGCATGCCGGACTTCATCGCGGTGTGGCTGCCCTTGATCTTCGAGAAGTTCATGGTGCCCAGATCGCAGCCGATCAGTGCGCCGCCGTTGAAGACCATTTTCGGCAGCGAGTTCAGGCCGCCCTTGCAGATGGCGCGTGCGCCGTAAGCCACACGCTTGCCGCCTTCCAGGTATTGCGCGATGACCGGGTGGTGCTTGTAGCGCTGGAACTCGTCAAACGGCGAAAGATAGGCGTTGCTGTACGACAGATCGACGATCAGGCCGACCACCACCTGGTTGTTTTCCAGGTGATAAAGGAAGGAGCCGCCTGGGTTTTCATCGTTCAGCGGCCAGCCTGCGGTGTGTACCACCAGGCCTTGCTCGTGTTTGGCCGGGTCGATGTCCCAGATTTCCTTGATGCCGATGCCGTAGTGCTGGGCGTCGGCGTCGCTGTCCAGGTTGAATTTGTTGATCAGTTGCTTGCCGAGGTGGCCGCGGCAGCCTTCGGCGAACAGGGTGTATTTGCCGCGCAGTTCCATGCCGGGGGTGTACAGGCCATCTTTGGGGTGGCCCTCACGGTCGACACCGAGGTCGCCGGTGATGATCCCGCGCACCACGTTGTTTTCATCGAACAGCACGTCTTGAGCTGCGAAGCCTGGGTAGATTTCGACGCCCAGGTTTTCCGCCTGCTGGGCCAGCCAGCGGCACAGATTGCCCAGGGAGATGATGTAGTTGCCTTCGTTGTGCATGGTCTTGGGCACAAACAGATTCGGCACCTTGATCGCGCTTTCGGCGCTTTTGAGCATGTAAATGTCGTCGCGCTTGACTTCGGTATTCAGCGGCGCGCCGAGCTCTTTCCAGTCCGGGAACAGTTCGTTCAGGGCACGAGGCTCGAAGACTGCGCCAGAGAGAATGTGAGCGCCAACTTCGGAGCCTTTCTCTACCACGCAAACGCTGATTTCTTTGCCAGCCTCAGCGGCCTTCTGTTTCAGTCGGCAGGCGGCGGACAAACCAGCAGGGCCGGCGCCGACGATGACGACGTCGAATTCCATAAATTCGCGTTCCACAGACTATCTCCTACTCAGGGCTCTTCGATGTTTTAGTATTGGAAGCTAGGACCTTTCCATGATCAGAGCCAGGGCATTATATCCACACCCTCGAAGAGGGCCAATACAAACGTTTGTTTGAATTCTCTCGAAAGCACGGATTAGCCCGGCTGCATGACGGTTAATGAGCGCGACCGCGTATTGACCGGGCGGGGCGTTACGGTCAAGATATGGCCGGTTTTGCGCTCATTATTTGAGCAGTTTGTCGGTTACGGCCGATCCCCGCAGAGCCGACCAGGTGCGCCTGGACGACATTCTTATTCACCGGAGAGTAACGAGGAATCCATGAAGGTTCTTGTAGCTGTCAAACGAGTGGTCGACTACAACGTCAAGGTTCGCGTCAAAGCGGACAATTCCGGCGTTGACCTTGCAAACGTCAAGATGTCGATGAACCCCTTCTGCGAAATCGCCGTGGAAGAAGCCGTCCGCCTGAAAGAAAAAGGCGTGGCTAGCGAAATCGTCGTCGTCTCCATCGGTCCGGGTACTGCCCAAGAGCAACTGCGCACTGCGCTGGCTCTGGGTGCTGATCGCGCGATCCTGGTTGAAAGCGCCGATGAACTGAATTCCCTGGCTGTGGCCAAGCTGCTTAAGGCAGTGGTCGATAAAGAGCAGCCACAGCTGGTGATCCTGGGTAAGCAGGCGATCGACAGCGACAATAACCAGACCGGCCAAATGCTGGCTGCGCTGACCGGTTTCGGCCAAGGCACCTTCGCCTCCAAGGTTGAAGTGGCTGGCGACAAGGTCAACGTAACC
>DAITLT010000043.1:10616-15656 GCA_036835505.1 Pseudomonas sp. | reverse complement strand
CAGCAAACTGGCGGCCCTGGTGGCCTTTGCCTGCTTTGTGCTGAACATCGTCATGCTCGGGCAAATCTTCAATATCACCCCGTCCGACAAGGCCCTGCTGCCCTGGGCCGCCTATGCCCTGCTGCTGGCCTACGCCACCGAAGCGCGGGTGCTGTTGGCCGCCGGGATTGTCTGCCTGCTGGGCTTTATTGCCGCGCGGGTCGGTACCTGGGGCGGGCTGTACTGGCTGGGCTTTGGCGAACGCCCGGAGAACTTCTTCCCCGCCGCCCTGCTGATGTTTGCCCTGCCCTGGCTGATCCCGCAGCGGCGCTTCGCGGGCTTTGCCATGACCTATCGGGTGTTCGCCCTGCTGGCGCTGTTTCTGCCGATGCTGCTGCTCGCCCATTGGGGCGACGGCAGTTATCTGGATTACCCGAGCGAGGCTATCGAGGCGACCTATCAACTGCTCGGCTTTGCCGTGGCCGCCGCGGTGATCTGGCTCGGCGTGCGCCGTGAGTGGCCGGATGTGGTCAACACCGGGCTGACCTTCTTCGTCATCTTCTTCTACACCAAGTTGTTCGACTGGTGGTGGCAGAGCATGCCCAAGTACCTGTTCTTCCTCTTGCTGGGCTTAAGCGCGGTGCTGATTCTGCTGATCCTGCGCCGACTGCGCAGTGCCAATGGTCTGCTCGGAGGGCATGCACAATGACCTGGAACAACCGCCATAGCCTGTTCGCCGGCCTCGGCCTGATTGTGCTGGTCAACGCCATCGCCCTCGCCGGGGTGGCCTGGAACCGCAGCGAGCCGGCCGACAGCCGCCTGCAGGTGTCCGAGCGCGAACTGAGCCACAGCTACCCCTACTGGCGTAAGGACAACAGCGGCATTGCCCTGCGCCTGAACTATCGCTGGCCCAACAGCAAACCCAACGACTACAGCTACGCCAGCCTGCGCCAACTCAGCCCCGAGCAGATGGGCGCAGTGGGCTTCAAGGTGCCCAAGGAACTCAACGACGACAGCGTGCGCCGCTACCGCCGACAACTGGATCGCGACGGCTTGCTGGTGCTGGAGTTCAACGGCCCGCTGTATCAACAGCAACTGCAGATGGCCGCCGAGCAACTGGAGAAAAGCCGCGCCGACCTCGCCGCGGTGGCAGACAACAAACAACTGATCGAGAGCCACAAGCAGGCCCGCGAAACCCTGCAACGGGAGCAAACCAGCGCCAGCCGCTTGTTCGTCATCGATGCCGGTAGCGACCTGGCCAGCCTGCGGGCGCGCTATCCGGATCGCCAGCGCTACGCGATTGTCCAGGGCCGCTTCGCCGCCTGGGCCTGGCATGACGCGGGGCGCTGGCAGATTGGCGGCTCAGCCCAGGTGCCGGTGGCCGAGAGCATCAACCTGCCGCAGCGTTGGCATGCCGTGTTCGCCAAACTGCCACGCCGGCCAGACACGCCCGGCTTCCCCCACTCCGGCGGCGAGCCGCTGCTCAACGCCGAACTGGCCTTCGGCCAGCGCCTGGAGCCGTGGCTGGTCGAGTTTCGTGCCGGGCAATCTGAGGCTCAACCCTGAACCGATTCAGGCAGGGCAATCCAGCCTCGTGTGGTTATACTGAAGCGGCGAAAAATACCCGAGGCCATGCCCTATGACGACCCTAACGCTGCAAGCCAAAAAGGCTTATTGCGCCAAAACTCGCCGCTCTAACTATGCGGCGAGCCTGCGTCTTGAGGGTTTCAATAGCTCACGCAGTGATGCCCAACAGCCATTGCCAACCCGCGATGCGGTGTTGAATCAATACGCCTGCAAACAGCCCTGATGCGGGATAAATATGGCGCAGGGCAAGACGCCTACTGCTATCCCGGCACATGTACATTAATCAACCGTCTCGGGCTGAGGGACGATGTGGCGCTCAGCAAGGCTGAGCATGATCTAAGCCAAATTGCCGCCAGCGAAATTGATTTCGAACCCCCGCCTTACACCCTTGCGTATCTGCAGCAAATCCACCGGTATCTGTTCAAGGATGTCTACAGCTGGGCCGGCGAGTTGCGTACCGTCGATATTGCCAAAGCGGATACCCGTTTCTGCACCGTCACACGCATTGAGCCGGAGGCCAACAAGCTGTTTTCGGCATTGGCGCAAGCCAATTGGTTCGAAGGGCTTGCGCGTCCGGATCTGATTCGTGCCGTGGCTGAACTCTTTGGCGATCTGAACGTTATTCACCCCTTCAGAGAAGGCAATGGTCGCGCTCAGCGAATCTTGTTTGAGCACATCATCGTCAACGCCGGTTATGGGATTGATTGGTGGGAAGTCGACGAGGGGGAATGGATTCAAGCCAACATTGCTGCAGTGGTTTGTGACTACAGCGCCATGACAGCGGTTTTTGCCCGCTGTATTGGCGGGCAAATCACGATCTAGCCAAACCCCCTCCTCACAACTCGTAGAGAAACGTCTCGTCGAGTTGGTCCGGGGCGCTGATGGTGCTGTTCAGGTCCTTGATCAGGCCGTTCTCCAGGCCGTAGATCCAGCCGTAGACGGTGACATCCTGGCCGCGCATCCAGGCGTTTTGCACGATGGTGGTGTGACAGACATTGCGCACCTGGCGTTGCACATTGAGCTCGCAAAGGCGATTGACCCGCTGCTCATCGGTCATCCCCTCGAACTCGTGCAGGCTCTGGTGATACAGCGCCTTGATCGCCCGCAACCAGTTGTCGATCAGGCCCAGGGCCTGGTGGCTGATGGCCGCGCGCACGCCGCCGCAGCCGTAGTGGCCGCAGACGATGATGTGTTTGACCTGCAGCACATCCACCGCGTATTGCAGCACCGACAGCAGGTTCATGTCGGTGGCCACCACCATGTTGCCGACGTTGCGATGGACGAATAACTCGCCCGGCAGCAAGCCGACCACTTCATTGGCCGGCACCCGGCTATCCGAGCAGCCAATCCACAAAAACTCCGGGCGCTGTTGCATGGCCAGGCGCTTGAAGAACTGCGGGTCGCGGGCGTTCAGCGACTCCGACCAGAAGCGGTTGTTCTCCAGTAATTTGTCCAACTGCATTGCCTGACACTCCACACCGGGCCCACCGTCACGCCAGGCCGACGCAACGGGCACGACGAACAAACGCAACAAGAACAGGCAAAAAAACCAAGTTTACGTGTTGTCGCCAGGCATTTTAAGCCCGCGCAACCACCCATCGACAAACCAGAGGCGTTGCCTTTGGGTTTGCCAAGTAAGACACAGGTTTGCCGCACGTCAGACGGTTGGCATTGATAGCGATCAAGGTCATCAAGCCGTCATATTGACCAGACTAGGGCCAGTTTCTTGTCTGGAGAGGTCCACGATGGCCGACCACTCACTGCCGCTGGTGTATTCCTGTTCCGGTTGTTCCAACGTTGCGCAGTTGGCCAACAGCCTGGCCCTGCGCCTGGATCGCCAGGGCCTGGCGGAAATGTCGTGCATTGCCGGGGTCGGCGGCGGCGTCGCCGCGCTGATCAACAAGGCCAAGTCCGGCCGGCCCATCCTCGCCCTCGACGGCTGCCCGCTGCAATGCGTTAAAGGCTGCCTGGCGCAGCACGCCATCGATCCCGATACCCATTTGATTCTCAGCCAGTACGGCCTGCGCAAACGCAACGGCGAAGACTGCAGCCAGGCTGAGGAAGACGCCCTGTTTGATGAGGTAAGCCAGTTGCTGCAACCCAGCCCGAGCCTTGCCGACGACAAGCAGACGCCGTAGCGCTGAATTTCGTTTTTCCTTTGTTGAGGTATGCACCATGAAACCACTGCAACTTTCCCTGCTGGCCCTGGCCATCGCCGGCGGCAGCGCGCAGGCATTTGCCAACGAAGAGCTTGGCAACCTGTTCAGCGGCGGCAAGGCGATTGTCGATGCCCGCTATCGCTATGAGTTTGTCGACGAGGACAACGCCAAGAACCACGCCAACGCCCAGACCCTGCGCACCCGCATCGGTTTCCAGAGCGGCCAGTGGTACGGTCTCTCGGGCCTGGTGGAGGCCGACAACGTCAGCCACATCGGCGACGAAGGCTTCAACTCCACCCGCAACGGCCAGAGCCAATACTCCACCGTTGCCGACCCGGACGGCAGCGAGATCAACCAGGCCCTGCTGCGCTATGACCACAAATACGGCAGCGCCGTGGCCGGTCGCCAGCGTATCAACCTCGACAACCAGCGCTATATCGGCGGCGTGGCCTGGCGCCAGAACGAGCAGACCTACGATGGCGGCCTGCTGCAGCTCAAACCCCTGCAGGGTCTGACCCTGACCGCGGCCTATATCGACAACGTCAACAGCATCTTCGGCCCGGACAACGGCCAGTACGACAACCTAACCAACCCGGCCAATATCGAAGGCCACAGCAAGCTGTACAACGTCCAATATGTGGTCATGCCCGAGCTGACGGTGACCGGCTACGTCTACCAACTGGGCCTGGACAACATTGCCGTGGCCCCCAAGACGGCCCTCGGCACCCTGGCCAGCAAGACCAATGGCCTGCGCCTGAACGGGGTGATTGGCGGGGTGAGCTACACCGCCGAATATGCCGAGCAGCAGGATTACGCCGACAACCCCAATCAGTTGGAGAGCAAATACTACCTGGCCGAACTGGGCTACACCCTGGCCGGTGTGGCGCTCAAGGGTGGCTATGAAGTGCTCGGCGGCGGCGACGATGGCAAGGGCGCCGGCAACCTCGCGTTCCAGACCCCGCTGGCCACCAAACACGCCTTCCAGGGCTGGGCCGACGTGTTCCTCACCACCCCGGCCGAGGGCATCAAGGACGCCTACCTGGGCGCCAGCCTGCCGCTGTTTGGCGGCACCGCCCAGGCCGTGTACCACGACTTCCGCGCCGATCAAAGCAGCCTGATCAGCCAGTACGGCGAAGAGCTGGACCTCTCCTACGCCCATCCGATCCCCGGCGTGAAAGGCCTGGTCGGCCTGGTCAAGTACGCCGACTACGACGCCAATGACTTCGGTGTGGATACCCGCAAGTTCTGGACCCAGTTGCAGTACAGCTACTAAACCCACCCAGGTTACGGCGCCAGCCACCGCGGCGCCGTAACG
>DAITLT010000043.1:9688-10606 GCA_036835505.1 Pseudomonas sp. | reverse complement strand
CCACGGCCGCCCCTGTCAGCGCTGGCGGCCTGCCGCGCAGCAAGCCGGCAACCTAGCTGGCACGGCACACGAGCGGCCAGCGCCCTCTGCAAGGAAATCATCATGTCCTCCCTGTTTCTGCGTCTCGCCCTGGGCTTGAGCCTGTGTCTGGCGGGTGTGCCTGCCTGGGCCGCGCTAACCGACGCCCAGGCCATCAACATGGCCGGCATGCAGCGCATGCTCAGCCAGCGAATCGCCAAGAACTACCTGATGCTCGGCAGCCAGGTACGCCCGGACGTCGCCAACCAGCAATTGGACGAGAGCCTGGCCACCTTCGACAGCAACCAACAGGCGCTCAATGCCTACGCACCGAATGCCGAAATCAGCGCCCAACTGCAGCGCACCGAGCAACTCTGGCAGTTGTATCGTCAGCAAGCCCTGAGCCCGGCCGATCAGGCCAGCGCCATACGCTTGTTCGAGCAAAGCGAGCAACTACGGGCACAAACCGAACGGCTGGTGAGCATGATCGAACAGCACGCCGGCAGCAGCACCGCCCAACTGATCAACCGCAGCGGTCGCCAGCGCATGCTCAGCCAACGGATTGCCACGCTGTACCTGGCCCTTAGCTGGAAACTGGCCATCCCCAACCTGCCGGAGCAGTTTCAACAGGCCGTCGATGAGTTCGACCAGAGCCTCAGCGCCCTGCAAGCGGCGCCACAAAACAGCCCGCAAATTAACGCCGCACTGGACAAGGCTCAGGCGCAATGGGCCTTCTCGCGCGCCGGCTTTCAGTTGTCCGCCGAATCACGCTATGTGCCAACCCTGATTACCACCACCACCGAAACCCTGCTGCGGCAGATGCAGGAATTGACCAGCGCCTATACCCAACTGCTTGCCGCGCAGTCCTGAACCGAGCAGCGCACCCCACCCGCCCATGCC
>DAITLT010000043.1:9202-9678 GCA_036835505.1 Pseudomonas sp. | reverse complement strand
CCAAGGCATGGGCGAGCGGCCGAGCAAGCCTTAAAATGGCCAGCCGGCTGGCCGCGATTAAACGCTGCAACGACGGTCGCTGGGTTAAGCTTGCCGACACCCGGCTGGCAACCCGCCAACGCCGCCACGGATCAAGCCTAACCGGCGTACCACGCGCTCGGCTCGCCGGCCAAGCCTCCCCCAATCGCCCCAAGGAACATGAGCATGCAGGTTCTCGACCGCCGCAAGGCGCTGCAAATCCCGCCCATCTGGCGCCTTAGTTTTCGTCCATTTTTCCTCGGCGGCAGCCTCTTCGCCCTGCTCGCCATCCCGCTGTGGATTGCCGCCTTCAGCGGCCTGCTCGGTAATTGGCAACCGGCAGGGGGCTGGCTGGCCTGGCATCGGCATGAACTGCTGTTCGGCTTTGGCGCGGCGATCATCGCCGGCTTCCTGCTCACCGCCGTGCAGAACTGGACCGGTCAACCGGGCCTCAGCGG